>NZ_JANX01000383.1 GCF_000767795.1 Inquilinus limosus MP06
AGGATGTTGGTGCCGCCGAAATCGGAATGGGTCAGGCAGGGCAGGCCGGGCCAGCGGTCGAGCAGCCCGGCCTCGCGCTCGGCGAAGGCGAGCAGACGGCCGGCCAGGTTGCCGCCCAGACGGTCGCCGCCGGGCCCGTCGATCAGCACATGGCGCAGGAAGCCGGTCAGCCCGCCGCCACCGACATCGACCGGCTCGGCCACCGCCAGCGCGCCGTTGAAGAAACCGCTGCGGTCGAAGGTCACCGCATGGATCGCCGCCAGTGCCGCGCCGACGGAGCGGGCGAGGGGTGGCAGCGCGGTGTCGTCCAGGTCCCGGGCGGCCTCGTCCAGCCGCTGACCGTCGATCCATTCGAGCAGGGCGAAGGGCAGGCCGGTCGAAGGGTCGTCGCCACCGCCCAGGAGACGAGGAGCGGGGAGGCCGCGGTCTGCGGCGAGGGCGTGGATCGTCCGCTCCTTGACCGCCTGGACCGGGTCGCGCTGGTACAGCCGCAGCACCACCGGCGGATGGCTTTCGAGGTCGAGGCGGAGATTGGTGTTGGCGAGCCCGCCCGAGAGCTCGGCGACCCGCAGCACCGCCGGCCGGCCGGGCAGGGACCGGACCAGCGCGGTCGCCTCATCCGGGCTGATGACGGCGGCCGGATAGGGCCTCGACCAATTCTCGCGCATCAGAGGCTGAGCGTCATCAGCCGGAACAGCAGGAAGGCGGCGCCGGCCAGAATCAGCAGCGCGCACAGCCCCAGGGCGACACGACCGGCCCAGAGCGGCCGCGCCGCGGTCGCCGAGGCCATCACCTGCCGGAGCTGCCGGGCCCAGCGCGACAGCCACCAGCCGCCGGTCAGGATCGAGAGGCTCGCCGCGGCGAGATAGCTCCAGAAGATCCCGTCGGCGCCCCATTCCTGATAGATCAACCCGGTCCGCTCCGGCGCCCCGTCATGCACGCCGGCGAAGGCGGCGTAGACCATGGCGAAGCCGACCAGGATCAGGCCGGTGGCCTTGATCGGCGTCTCCGGCTTGATCATCGCAGCGCCTGCAGCACCCGCCCGGCCATGGCCGGCACCTCCGCCAGGTCGTGATAGAGGCCGAAGCCGAAGCGCAGCCGGTCGTCGCGGTGGTCGACGACGATGCCGGCGGCGCGCAGCCGGTCGTCGATCACGCCGGCCTGGTCAGTGCGGTATGTCAGGAAATGGCCGCGCACCGGCGTGTCCAGCGGCACCAGCAGCCGGCCGCGGGCGAGGTCCGGCAGCCCGACACCATCCAGCGCGGCGGCGAAAGCCTCCTCCAGCGCCAGCACATGGGCGTGGATCTCGGGCACGCCGAGGCCGCGCTCCGCCAGCAGGTCCAGCACGGCCAGCAGGCGATAGAGGCCGGAGGGATCGAAGGTCGAGCCGAGGAAGCGGCTGCCGTCGGTGCCATAGGGCACGCGCCCGTCCTGCGCCCCGGCCAGGGCACCGAAGGCGGCGTACCAGCCGGTGTCGCGCGGCCGCGGGCCGTAGCCGGGCGGCACATGCAGGAAGCAGGCGCCTTCGCCGGCCATGGCGTATTTGTAGCCGCCGGCGATGTAGAAGGCGCGCCCGGCGATCACCGAGAGGTCCGTCGGCAGCGCCATGAAGCCATGATAGCCGTCGACCGCAACCAGCGTCTCCCGGTCGGGTACCGCCGCCACCAGCGCCGCCAAATCGGGCACCGCATACCCGGAGTTGAAGAACACCTGGCTGAAGAACACCAGGTCATGACCGCCGGCCGACGCCGCCACGGCGAAGCGGGTCGGGAAATCCGCTGTCGGCTCTTGCGCCACCCGGGTGACCTCGACCAGCCCGTCCTCCTCCAGCCGCGCGACCTGGCGGCGGAAGCTGTGGAACTCGGAATCCGTGGTCAGCACCCGCGCCGGCCGGTCCGCCGGCAGGCAGGACAAGAGGCGCTTGACGAACTCATGCGTGTTCGGCGCGAAGGCGAGGGAGGCCGGGTCGGGCAGGGACAGGATCGCGGCGATGCGCGCCTGCAGCCGCGGCACCACGTCGCCGAACACCAGCTCCCATTTATGGTCGGCCAGGCGGGCGGTGTCCTCGACGTATCGCAGCTGCGCCTCGAACACCGTGTCGGGCCACAGGTGATGGCTGTGCGCGGCCAGGTGCAGCCGCTCCGGCGCGGCCAGGAAGCGGGAGAACAGCGGCTTGAAGCTCACGTCCCGGCCTCCTCGCCATAGGACAGGCCGGTTCGGCGGGTGATCTCCTCCGGCAGCGGCGGCAGGGCCGAGCGCGGGATCAGGTAGGTCGACAGGGTGAACAGGTCGCCGAACACCCGGTGCCGCTCCGCCGTGCGGGCCAGGTAGTCATGGCCTGAGGAGCCGCCGGTGCCGGTCTTCAGCCCGATCATCCGCTGCACCATCAGCGCATGGCGGTAGCGCCACAGCGTCATGGTCTCGTCGATGTCCATCAGCAGGCTCAGCAGGCCGAACGGCACCTGCAGCGCCGGCTCGTCGCGGTAGAGCGTGATGAACAGCGCCGCCTGCAGGGCGCGCCAGGACATGCGCCAGGCGCCCTGCGCCGCCTCCTCGGCATGGCGGGTCTCGTCGAACAGCGCGTCGAAGCGGGACAGCGCCTTGCGCAGCGCTGCGACCTCCGCCTCCCGCGCCGCCTCATCCAGCGTCGGATGGGCGGTCAGGTGGCCGATATCGCCCTCCAGCATCGCTACCACCGCCTGGCGATAGGCCTCTCGGAAGCGGTAGCCGCCGAGCTCGATGAAGGGCGTGCGGGCCAGCCAGGCGTCGAGCTGCTCGAACAGGCTGGGTTGGCCGGCGGCCGCGACCACGCGCTCGCGTCCCGGCGATTCCAGCCGGGTCTCGAAGGACTTGCCCTCATAGGCCAGCCGGTCGTGGGCGCGGAGGCCAAGACGGATCTCCAGCAGCCGGAACTGCGCGCTCTGGAAGCCCGAGGCCGGGCGCAGCAGGTCGCGGAAGTCGAGGAAGTCGAGCGGCGTCATGGTCTCGAGCACGTCGAGCTGATGCACGCCGAGCTTCAGGATCTCATGGATGCGGTGCAGGGCCCGGCTGGCGCGGCCGATGGCGCGGTCGTCGACCCGGTCGGCCGCGAACACGCCCTGCACGGCGTCGAGCTCGAACAGGATCTGCTTGAACCACAGCTCATAGGCCTGGTGCACGACGATGAACAGCATCTCGTCATGCGCCGGACGGCCGGCCTTCTCGCTTTCACGGTCCTGCAGGTCGAGCAGCCGGTCGAGCCGCAGATAGGATGCGTAGTGGACGCCTGGTTCGGCCATGGCGCGTCTCCCGGTGGCTGTGCCTGCCGGTTGCCGACCGGAGTCGACCGCGGTCCAGTGCTGGTGGTGACGGGAGGCTAGCGCGGGAAAACCGCGGACGGCAAGCCGGCCCGTCAGGGCCAGGGATAGCCGGCGACTGGGATGCCGGCCCTGACCATCTCCGCCGCCACCTTGCGGCGATAGGCGACGACATCGGCCACCGGGACGGCGCGCAGCCGTTCGACCTCCGCGCGTGAGGGCGGCCGGCGAGCGCTTCGGCGCGACCGGGCCGCCGGTTCGGCAGGAAACCAAATTGTCCGCAACTGGGCCGATAGCGGTCAGAGCGGGAACGTCCGTCGGGATCTGATCGCCGCCGCCGGCACCGGCTTTTCAAGGTCACACAATGTTCATTGCGCGGCCATGTGATTCTCGTTCATGATATGTTCTATGGAAAAGGCGCAGACCGTCCCCACCTCACAGCCCGCGGCGCCGGGCCTCGACCCCGAGCGGGCCGAGCGGGCGGCGCGCATGCTCGACCGCTTCGCCGAGATGGCGATGGAGCAGGCCGAGGCGATGCACCAGGCCGTCCTGGCCGCCGCCCAGGCCGGTGACGCCGGCGCGGCCAAGGAGTTCGGCCTCGCCTTCGACCGCATCGGCCGTGGCCTGCGCCGCGCCCTGGCGCTGCAGATCCATCTCGCCCAGAAGGTCCGCGAGGCAGCCGACAGGACCGCCGCCGAGGCCAAGGCCCAGCTCGAGCTGAAGGAGCGCCGGCGGCGGCAGGTGGCGCGTGTCGTCACCAGCTCGATCGCCACCGACCCGAGTTTCGACGAGGGCGAAAAGCTGCTGGCCGCGACCGAGACCTGGGGCCGGCTGCTGGAAAAGGCGGATATCGACGCCGCCCTCGCCTTGGCCGACCACCCGATCGAGGAGATCATCCTCCGCCTCTGCCGCGACATGGATGTCCAGCCGGAATTCATCCTGATGGCCGACCCGGACGCCAAGGCCCAGGCCCCGGCCAAGGACGACAGCGCCACCGACGAGAACGGGCTGATCTTCTGGCCGCGCACCGGGCGGGACTACGCCCGCTACTCGCGCCAGCAATCGATCATGGGCGGCCCGTTCACCTGGTTCGACAACGACACCAGAACCCGCCACGACCGCCTGCCCTGGGAGCCGGAGACCAAGCCGGAACCGGACGACGACGATGCGGATGACGGCTGAGCGCCGAGGGCAGCTGACGGGGCGCCGGCACGAAATCGTGCCTTCTCTTCCGTTCGCGAGGCTTTTTCCCCGCCGTCATTGCGAGGAGGCGAAGCCGACGAAGCAATCCAGGGCCGGTGTGCGCCGGCCCCTGGATTGCTTCGCTGCGCTCGCAATGACGATGTGGGTGGCGGGTCACGACCAGAGCCGGATGGTTTTGCCTCTCCGGGGCTGACCCGGGGACAGGCGGGAGGGCGACCGCCGCTCACTGCAGCTTGCGGGTGTCCTCGATCACCTTGCCGTCATTGGGCAGGCTGCCCGGCGGCACCACCGCCACCGCGGCGCGCAGCTTGGTGAGATCGAGCATGGTCTCGGCCACGGCGTCGGCCACGGCGGCGTCGGCGCTTTCCACCTGCAGCACGGCCTCGTCGATGCCCAGCTGGCTGCCCACCACCAGCCGGCCGCGCTCCAGCCCGTGCCGCTTCAGCACCTCGGCGACCTGGCCGGGATGGACGAACAGGCCGCGCACCTTGGTGCTCTGGTCCGCCCGGCCGAGCCAGCCGCGCAGCCGCGGCGCGGTGCGGCCGCAGGGCTGCGCCCCGGCAGGACGGCCGAGAGGTCGCCGGTGGCGAAGCGGATCCAGGGCGTGCAGCGGTCGAAGCTGGTGACCACCACCTCGCCGACCTCGCCCTCGGGCACCGGGTCGCCAGTGCCGGGACGCACGATCTCGACCAGGATGCCCTCGGCCAGCACCAGCCCCTCATGCGCCTCGGTCTCATAGGCGATCAGGCCGAGATCGGCGGTGCCGTAGCTCTGGAACAGGTCGATGCTGCGGGCCGAGTAGAACTCGCGCAGCGGCGGCAGCAGCGGCCCGCCGGAGAGATGGGCCAGCGTCAGCGCGGCGGTGTCGTGGCCCAGCTGGTCGGCTTTCTCCAGGATCAGCTTGAGGAAATCGGGCGGGCCGACATAGCCGCGCGGCTTCAGGTCGGCCATGGCCCGGGCCTGCAGCTCGGTGTTGCCGGTTCCGGCCGGGATCACGGCGCAGCCCAGCGCCTCGGCCCCGGTCTCGAACATCGTCCCGGCCGGGGTGAAGTGATAGGAGAAGCAGTTCTGCAGGATGTCGCCCTCGCGGAAGCCGCTGGCGAACAGGGCGCGGGCGGTGCGCCATGCATCGATGCCATGCGCCTCGCCTTCGTAGATCGGGCCGGGGGAGCTGTAGATCCGGCGGAACTGCCCCGGCCGGATCGTGGTCAGCCCGCCGAAGGGCAGGTCGACGCCCTGGATCGCCGGCAGATCGGACTTCCGGGTCAGCGGCAGCTCCGCCAGCTCGGCCCGGCTGGTCACCGCCGCCGGGTCGATCCCGGCCAGGCGCTTGGCATAGCCGGGGGCGGAGGCCTTGGCGTGGGCGATTTGGGCCGGCAGCTCGGCCAGCAGCGCCGCCTCCCGCTCCTCGGGAGGCCGGATCTCGAGATCGTCGTAATGCTCGGCCATGGGCTGGATCCACCCTGTGTCGTGACGAGGCTCCGGCCCAACCATGACGCCGGCGGTCGAGGGGCACAATGCCGATACCGGGAGCCGATGCCCGGCAGGGCCGGTGCCGGGAAGCGGCTACAGCATGCCGATCGCGGCGTCGCCGATGGCGTGGTCATCCTCCGCCCCGGCCCCGGCGATGCCGAGGGCGCCGACCACCGCGCCGGCGTCGCGCC
>NZ_JANX01000384.1 GCF_000767795.1 Inquilinus limosus MP06
TCTACTCGATGACCGACGTGCTGGGGCTGAGTTAAGCCCCGATACACACCGGCGGCCGGCGGTCGATCCAGGGCTGCGCCGCCTCCAGCTGGGTCGCCAGGCGCAGCAGCGTCGCCTCGTCGCCGCCGCGGCCGACCAGCTGCACCCCGACCGGCAGCCCGTCCGGCGTCCAGTGCATCGGCAGTGACATCGCCGGCAGGCCGGACAGGTTGAACGGGAACATGAACACCGCATCCGACCACAGCGCGTTGTAGGCGTCGTAGTCGGTCATGCTCATGTCCCAATGGCCGAGCGGGCGCGGCGGCTGGGTCAGGGCCGGGGTCAGCACCGCGTCGAAGGGCAGCACCTGCCCGACCAGGATGCGGCCGAATCGGCGCAGCGCCTCGACATCGGCGGCGTGCCCGACGCCGGTGATCGACCGGCCGCGTTCGATCGCCGCCCAGGTGATCGGCTCGACCTCCTCCGGCGTCACCGGCCGGCCGGCCACCGGCTCCAGCGCCGCGAACATCGCCGCCGTCTGCACCGCCCCCATGCGGGTGTAGGCGGCCCAGGCCGTCGCGGCATCGAAGTCGAGCGCGATCTCTTCCACCGCATGGCCCAGCCCCTCCAGCAGCTTCGCCGTGCCCTGCAGCGCCGCCGTCACCTCCGGATGGACCGGCTTGCCGTCGGGCGCCCGGGTGACCATGGCGAGGCGCAGCCCCTTGGCCGGCTGCCGTGCCGCGTCGGCCCAGCTTTCGGCCGGTGTTGCCGGGGTGTAGGGATCGCCCGGCGTGCCACCGGCCACGGCGTCGAGATAGGCGGCGGTGTCGCGCACGGTGCGCGAGACGCAAAGGAAGAACACGCCGCCATACCAGACATCGACCGCGCCGGGGGCGAAGGACACCCGGCCGCGCGACGGCTTCAGCCCGACCAGCCCGCAATTGGACGCCGGCACGCGGATCGAACCGGCGCCGTCCGTGGCCTCGGCCAGCGGCACCATCCGCGCCGCCACCGCCGCGGCCGACCCGCCGCTGGAGCCGCCGGAGGTCACGTCGGCACGCCAGGGGTTGCGGGTCGGGCCGTGCAGCCGCGGCTCGGTCGAGATGCACCAGCCATTCTCCGGCACATTGGTGCGGCCGAGAATGCTGAAGCCGGCCTGCTTGACCCGCCGGGTCGATTCGCCGTCGACCGGGGCGGGCAGGTCCCGCAGATAGGCGCAGCTGGCGGTGGCCGGCACGCCCTGCCATTGCGAGCCGAGATCCTTCAAGAGGAACGGCACCCCGGCGAAGGGCGCATCGGCCGGGGCCTGCGCCGCCGCCTGCCGCCCGAGGTCGTAGGCCTTGATGGTGACGGCGTTGATCTGCGGGTTCAGCCGCTCGATCGCCGCGATCGCGGTCTCCGCCAGCTCGGCCGCGGAGACGTCGCCGCTGCGCACCCATTCGGCCAGACCCAGCCCGTCGCGCGCCGCATAGTCGCGGATCAGGGCCTCGGTGACGATGGCCATGGTGTCCCTCCCGTCTGGTTTTGCGGAAGGCTAGCATGGGGAAACGGGCCGGCAACCCGGCTAAGATCTCAAGCCGCCTTGACGCCGGTCAGCCCGGCTTCCCAGGCCAGCAGCGCTTGCTTCTTGCTGGAGCCCCAGCGGTAGGTGTGGATGATGCCGCTGGCCCGGATCACGCGGTGGCAGGGGATCAGCACCGAGACCGGATTGGACCCGACCGCGCCGCCCACGGCGCGGCTGGCGGATGGCCGGCCGATCGCCGCGGCGACATCGCCGTAGCTGGCCACCCGGCCGGGCGGGATCGACAGCAGCGCCTCCCACACCTTGACCTGGAAGTTGGTGCCGCGCAGCAGCACCGGCAGCGGCGGACGCTGCCCGATCGGCGCGAACATCGTCGCCACCACGGCGGCGGTGGCCGCCTGGTCGCGCACCAGCTCCGCCCCCGGCCATTCGCCGGCGAACTCGGCGACCGCCGCCGTCTCGTCGCCGGTGATGAAGCTGAACCAGCAGACGCCGCGGTCGGTGGTGCCGACGATGCAGCGGCCGAACGGGCTGGAGTGCAGGCCCCAGCGAATCACCAGCCCGGCGCCGCACGCCTTCCAGTCGCCGGGCGTCATCGCCTCGCAGGTGACGAACAGATCGTGCAGCCGCGATGGGCCGGACAGGCCGGTGTCCAGCGCGGCGTCGAGCAGGCTGGACTGGACGCTGAGCAGCCGGCGCGCATGGTCCAGCCGCAGATACTGGGCGAAGCGCTTCGGGCTGATGCCGACCCAGCGCGAGAAGACGCGCTGGAAATGGTGCGGATGCAGCCCGGCTTCGGCCGCCAGCGTGGCCAGGTCCGGCGGATCGTCGCGCCGCTCCACCAGCAAGGCGATGGCCCGCGCCACCGCCTCGTGGTGCGGCTCGTCGGCGGCGCCGGCCAGGTCATCGGCAGGAAGCATGCTCATGCCTCGAAATGTCGTGCCGCCGGCTTGGGCGGACAACCCGGAAGTTGCGATTCCGGCCCGGCTCAGCCCAGCTGTTCCTCCGCCGCGAGCCAGTTCAGATGCCAGCGGCTGCCCGGCGGCACGGACCTGCCCTGGCCGGTACCGTCGCGCTGCATCGTCAGGAAGCCGGGCAGTGCCGGCGCCACCACCGACTCCCACAGCCGCTCGACATCGCCGAAGCTCATCAGCCGGGCGGTCGGCCTGGTCTCGTCATAGGCAGCCAGCAGCTCCCGCGCCCGGTCTGCCAGCCAGGCCGCCTGGCGCGCCACCATCGCCTCGCCGTCGCGACGGCTGGACAGCGGCGCGTCGGGCCCCATGGCGAAATGCGGTCCCGCCTCGCCCGCCGGCGGCAGGCGCGAGCTGTCGACGCAGTCCGGCTCGATGGCCCAGAGCTGGGAGGTCTCGATCCGCCCGGCATGGTCGCCGCGCGACGGCCCCCGCCCGTCGATGCCCTCATGGTCGGCCTCGAAATCCGGCAGCGACAGCAGCCGGGCGCCGATATGGGGCTGGACCAGCTCGACCATGGTCTTCAGGTCGCGGTAGTTCTGGCCGTAATGGCCGGTCAGCAGGATCACCGCCTTGAAGCCGATGCGGTCGGCGGCGCGCAGCTGGTAGCAGATGTTCTTGAAATGCTGCCAGGGCGGCAGCGCCGTCAGCCAGTCGCGCGCCACCTCCCCGACATGGGCGCGGGACCAGATGGCGTAGTCGCCGACCTCGTGGATGTGCCAGTAATCCGGCGGCGCGACGATGCCGCCGCCACGCCGGGCCGCGGCGCAGGCGATGCCATGGGCCTTCAGCGCGTCCAGGCCGGTGGCGTTGTGCGGGCCGTGCGGTTCGCACAGGCCGTAGGTCAGGTACAGCACCGGCGCCTCGGCGAAGCGGCGCTCCAGCTGATCGGGGAACATCCGCTCCCAGCGGACCTCGTCCATCGCATCCCTCCGTTCGCGACCCGCGGACGGCGGGTGTTCGTGTCAATCCTGGGCGCCGCCGCGCAGCCGGTCGAGGGCCGCCGACAGGTCGCGCGCCAGATGGTCGCGGTCGGAGGGGGCGAGGAAGCCGCCGATGGCGAAGCGCTGGCCGTGGCTGGTCAGGGTGATGCGGTTCTGGCCGACCTCGCTGCGGTCGACCGCGACCCGCAGCCAGTAGGGCTGCAGCTCGATCCGGTGCGACACGCCGCGATGGTCGCCATGCTCGACCACCAGCCGGTCGGCGGTCAGGCGCAGGCTTTCCCAGCTGCGCCCGGCCCGGCGCAGGTTCAGCCGCATCAGGAAGAACAGCAGCAGCGCGTCGAGCCCGTAGAAGCCGAAGACCGGCCAGGCGCCGAGCATCAGGAACAGCACGCCGTTGAACAGGCTGGTGACGCCGACCACGCCGATCACCAGCCAGAAGCCGACCGGCCCCAGGCTGCGCTTCGGCCGCAGCAGCCGCTCGAACAGGACCGGTCCGCGATCCTCCGTGGCGCCGCCATGGGCGCCGATCCGGGTGAGGCTGCTGCTGCGCATGGGGGTGAGCATAGTCCGCCGCGGCACGGTGGCAATGGCCGATGGCGCGACCCGTGAGGCCTCGCTAGGCTGCGGCGCATGAAGCCAGCCGCGATCGACACCTTCTACGCCCGACTCGCCGCCCGCATGCCGGAGCCGCAGACCGAGCTGCAATACAGCAGCCCCTTCACCCTGCTGGTCGCCGTGGTGCTGTCGGCCCAGGCCACCGATGTCGGGGTGAACAAGGCCACAGGGCCGCTGTTCGCCGTGGCCGACACGCCGGCGAAGATGGCCGCGCTGGGGGTGGAGGGGCTGTCGCGCTACATCCGCACCATCGGCCTCTACAACATGAAGGCCAAGAACGTCATCGCCCTGTCGGAGATCCTGCTGAAACAGCATGACGGCGAGGTGCCGCGCGACCGGGAGGCGCTGGAGGCGCTGCCGGGCGTCGGCCGCAAGACCGCCAATGTGGTGCTGAACGTCGCCTTCGGCGAGCCGACCATCGCCGTCGACACCCATATCTTCCGGGTCGGCAACCGCACCGGCCTGGCCAAGGGCAAGACCCCGGACGCGGTGGAGAAGGTGCTGGAGCGGGTGACGCCGGACCGCTGGAAGCTGCACGCGCATCACTGGCTGATCCTGCATGGCCGCTACACCTGCAAGGCGCGGAAGCCGCTGTGCGAGACCTGCGTCGTCGCCGATCTGTGCGAATGGCCGGAGAAGACCATCCCCGCCTGAGAGACAAACGGCGAAGTCCGCCTCCCTGGACACCGGGCCGCCGCCCGTGGCTTCAGGCGGCGGATCCCGCCCGCTGGCTCGCGGCTCGGCCCGGTCCCGCCAGGACCGCCAGATGGGCCCGGGCAATGCCGAGCTTCTTGACGACCGAGCTGCCGCTCTCGATGCCGTGGAACAGCTCCTGCCGGTCCGACAAGGCATCGATCATGCGGTCGGCATAGCTCTGCCGCGGCCGGGCGCGGGCGACCGCGCGCAGATGGGCCAGGCCGTGCGAATCGGCCAGGGTCGCGCCGAAGGAATCCGTGATCTCGCCGGCCAGCGCGGCCTCGAACCAGGGCAGCAGCCGGGGATGGGTCAAGACCGCGCCGAACAGCGGGTCATCGCGATAGCCGTGCCAGCGCGTGGTCAGGCGCCGCGCCTCGTCGTCGCCGACGCTGGCGAGGTCCTTGAACGAGCTGCCGCCGCCATGCCGGGTGACGGCGGCGACGCGCTCGGCCGAGCGCAGCCCCAGCCGGTCCGCCACCCGCTGCCGGTATTCCGCATCCAGGACCCAGGCGTTGTAGCCGATCAGGGACAGGCCCGGCACGGCGCCCTCGGCATAGGCCTTCAGCCAGTCGCGCTCGGCGAAGAGCTGGCGCAGGATCATCACCAGGTCCAGCCGGGCCAGACGCTTGCGGTGCATCAGGCTGGCGGTCAGGTTCAGCGGGTCGCGCAGGAACAGCAGGTCCACCCGCTGGCCGCCGGTCGCACGCTGCATCTGCCAGGCGGCCTCGAGCCCCAGCCGCGTCACGCCCTCATAGTTGAAGATCGAGGTGCCGTTCGCGCCCTTGCCGCGTGCAGCCGGACCGCTGACTGTTCGCAGATGCGCGCGGATCGGCTCGCCGATCACGACGTTGTTGACGAAGGCGGCCGGCGTGTCCCGGTTCTGCCGCAGCCAGCGCACGAAGGCGTGGTGGCCGGATCGCTTGGTGGAAATGACGTTGATGAATTCGAGACCCATCCTCGCCCGCTCTCCCTCGGTTGGACGGAAGAAGTTCCCTGCCCTGCCGTTCCGGGCGACGTCGAGCGCCGCCGGCGGCCGGCTTGCTGCCGGCGCCGCCATCCTTACAGGAAAGTAAGGAAAGGCTGAACCGTCATGTTCGCCGCAGGCGCGGGATCAGGCCCCGGCCGCCGCCGGTCGGCATGTCGTGACCGCTATCGCCGCGCCGGTCAGGCCGGAGGATCGGCGATCTCGTCATAGCCTCGGTTGAGGAACTGGATGAGGCAGAGCCCATGGCCGAACGGATCGGCCAGCTGCGCCAGCCGGCCCCAGGCGGCGGTGCGGATCGCGCCCTCGGCCACGGCGCCGGCCGCCACCGCCCGCTCCCGTGCCGCCTCGACATCGTCCACCACCACGTCGAGATGCACCGGCGTCCAGTGCCGGGCGTAGTCGCGGCGGCTGTCGCCGGCGCCGATCGTGCCGGCCGGCTTGCGCAGCAGGT
>NZ_JANX01000385.1 GCF_000767795.1 Inquilinus limosus MP06
CCACCTCCACCGCATTCGTGTCCGCCACCGTGCAGGGCAGGCGGTTGACGTCGCCGAGGAAGCTGGAGACGAAGGCCGTGGCCGGGGCGTCGACCAGCGCCGCCGGGCTGCCCTGCTGCTCGATCCGCCCGTCACGCATCACCACCACCTGGTCGGCCAGCTCCAGCGCCTCCTCCTGGTCATGGGTGACGAACAGGCTGGTCAGGCCGGTGCGGTCATGCAGCTCGCGCAGCCACACCCGCAGCTCCTTCCGCACCTTGGCGTCGAGCGCGCCGAACGGCTCGTCGAGCAGCAGCAGCTTGGGCTCGATAGCCAGCGCCCGGGCCAGGGCGACGCGCTGGCGCTGGCCGCCGGACAGCTGGCGCGGGAAGCGGCGGCCCAGCCCGGGCAGCCGCACCAGGGTCAGCAGCTCCTCGACCCGTCGCCGGATCTCCGCCTTCGCCGGCCGGGTGGCGCCGGGCCGCACCTGCAGGCCGAAGGCGACATTGCCGAACACGGTCATGTGCCGGAACAGGGCGTAGTGCTGGAACACGAAGCCGATGCGTCGCTGCCGCGGCGGCACCGCGGCGATGTCGGCGCCGTCGACCAGGATCTCCCCGGCATCCGCCCGCTCCAGCCCCGCCACGATGCGCAGCAGCGTGGTCTTGCCCGAGCCGGAGGGGCCGAGCAGGGCGACGAAGGCGCGGTCCGGCACCTCCAGCTCGATGCCGTCGAGTGCTGCGATCGGGCCGAAGCGCTTGGTCAGGCCATGGATGGCGATCGGCATCAGCTCTCCGCGGATTCGGTGCGGTCCGACCGGAACCGCCATTCGAGCAGGGTCTTCAGCACCAGCGTCACCAGCGCCAGCCCGGCCAGCAGCGAGGCCACGGCGAAGGCGCCGACGAAATTGTACTCGTTGTAGAGGATCTCGACCTGCAGCGGCATGGTGTTGGTCTGGCCGCGGATATGGCCGGAGACGACGGAGACGGCGCCGAACTCGCCCATCGCCCGGGCGTTGCAGAGGAGAACGCCGTACAAGAGCGCCCATTTGACGTTGGGCAGCGTCACCCGGAAGAAGGTCTGCCAGCCGCTGGCGCCCAGCAGCACCGCCGCCTCCTCCTCATCCGTCCCCTGCTCCTGCATCAGCGGGATCAGCTCGCGCGCCACGAAGGGCAGGGTGACGAAGATGGTGGCGATGACCAGCCCGGCGACGGTGAAGATCACCCGGATGCCATGCGCCTCCAGGAACGGGCCGAACCAGCCATTGGCGCCGAACAGCAGCACATAGATCAGGCCCGAGATCACCGGCGAGACCGAGAAGGGCAGGTCGACGAAGGTGGTCAGCAGGCTCTTGCCCGGGAACTCGAACTTGGCGATGGCCCAGGCGGTGGCCAGGCCGAAGATCGTGTTCAGCGGCACGGCGATGGCGGCGACCGTCAGGGTCAGGCGGATCGCCGCCAGCGACTCCTCGCTGCCGATGCCCTCGAGATAGGCGTCGATGCCCTTGCGCAGCGCCTCGGTCAGCACCACCGCCAGCGGCAGCACCAGGAACAGGACGAGGAAGACCACGGCGATCGCGATCAGGGCCAGGCGGATGCCCAGCGGCTCCTCCCACGGCCTGTCGGCGGGCTTCAGCCGGGTGCGCGCGGCCGCCAGCGTGCGGGTCAGTCCGCCCATTTGCGACTCCAGCGCTGCAGCAGGTTGACCACCAGGATGATGACGAAGGCGGCCAGCAGCATCACCGACCCGATGGTGGCGGCGCCGGCATAGTCGTACTCCTCCAGCCGGATCACGATCAGCAGCGGCGCGATCTCGGAAACACCCGGGATGTTGCCGGCGATGAAGATGACCGAGCCGTATTCGCCGACCGCGCGGGCGAAGGCCAGGATGAAGCCGGTCAGGATCGCTGGGGACAAGAGCGGCAGCACCACGCGCCACACCACCTGCCAGCGCCGGGCGCCGAGGGTGGCGGCCGCCTCCTCGATCTCGCGGTCCAGGTCCTCCAGCACCGGCTCGACCGTCCGCACCACGAAGGGCAGGCCGATGAAGACCAGGGCGATGAAGATGCCGGGCGGGCCGAAGGCGGCCTTGATGCCGATCTCCATCAAGGGCCCGCCGAGCCAGCCCTTGGGCGAATACAGGGACGCCAGGGCAATGCCCGCCACCGCCGTCGGCAGGGCGAAGGGCAGGTCGATCAGCGCGTTCATCAACGGCCGGCCCCAGAAGCGGTAGCGCGTCACCACCCAGGCCACCAGCGTGCCGAACACGACGTTGACCGCCGCGGCCGCCAGGGCCAGGCCGAAGCTGATCTTCAGCGCCGCCAGGGTGCGCGGCGAGGACACCACCCGCCAGACGCCCTCGACCCCGAGTTCCCAGGGCCGGATGACCAGCGCCGCCAGCGGCAGCAGGACCAGCAGCGCCAGATAGGTGAGCGAGAAGCCCAGGGTCAGCCCGAATCCCGGCAGCACGCCGACATGGCGCGCCGCCGGAGGCGGGCTCTCCCTAGCTCTTTCGGTAGATCTGATCGAAGGTGCCGCCATCCGAGAAATGCGTCTTCTGTGCTTTCTGCCAACCGCCGAAGATCGGGTCGTCGATGGTGAACAGGTTAACAGCGGGGAAGGCGTCCTTGTACTTCGCCGCGACCTCGGGCGAGCGCGGGCGGTAGAAGTTCTTCGCCGCCAGCTCCTGCCCCTCGGGCGAGTACAGGAATTCGAGATAGGCCTGCGCCACGGCGCGGGTGCCGCGGGCGTCGACCACCTTGTCGACCACCGCCACCGACGGCTCGGCCAGGATCGAGACCGACGGCACGACGATGTCGAACTCGTCCGGCCCCAGCTCCTTCACCGCCAGGAAGGCCTCGTTCTCCCAGGCGATCAGCACGTCGCCGATGCCGCGCTGGACGAAGGTGGTGGTGGAGCCGCGGGCGCCGGTGTCCAGCACCGGGACATTGGCGTAGATCTTCTGCACGAAGTCCTTCGCCGTCTGCTCGCTGCCGCCGGGCTGCTTCAGGGCATAGCCCCAGGCGGCCAGATAGTTCCAGCGCGCCCCGCCCGAGGTCTTCGGGTTCGGGGTGATCACCTGGACCCCCTCCTTGGCCAGGTCGGGCCAGTCCTTGATCCCCAGCGGGTTGCCCTTGCGCACCAGGAACACGATGGTCGAGGTGTAGGGCGCGCTGTTGTCCGGCAGGCGCTTGATCCAGTCCTTGTCGATCAGCCCCTTGGCGGCGATGGCGTCGACGTCATAGGCCAGCGCCAGGGTGACGACGTCGGCCTGCAGCCCGTCGATCACCGACCGGGCCTGGGCGCCGGAGCCGCCATGCGAGGCCTCGATGGTGAGGGTGTCGCCGGTCTTCGCCTTCCACTGCTCGGCAAAGGCGGCGTTGACCTGCTTGTACAGCTCGCGCGTCGGGTCGTAGGAGACGTTGAGCAGCTTGACGTCGGCCGCATGCGCCATGGCCGAAGCCAGTGCGATGGCCGCCGCGGCCAGCAGCCGAGTGGTCATGATCCGCATGACTTCGACCTCCGATGTTCCTTGGGTTGGGGCAGGGGGCGGCGTCGCGCACAGTAAGGCGGGGAACCGGCGCGAGCGCAATCTCTATTTCACATCAAATGCCATCGGTCAGGCGATAAATTTTACACGCAGGTTAGGTTATTCATATGTTCGCTTCATTCGTTTTCGCACATGCGAAGTCGATTGCTGACGAAATCCTGCGCATTTCCCGCGAATTCCGATTGCATCGGACCCGGCCCGCAGGCAGATTTTCGTTTGCGAAGATCGAAAGCGGCGCGGCCGCAAGCAGAGGCGGGAAACGTGGCAGAGGTGTACGACCTCCTGGTCATCGGCGGCGGCGTCAACGGCGTCGGCATCGCGCGCGACGCGGTAGGGCGCGGCCTGTCCGTCCTGCTCTGCGAGAAGGCGGACCTGGCCGGAGCCACCTCCTCGGCCTCGACCAAGCTGATCCATGGCGGGCTGCGCTATCTCGAATATTACGAGTTCCGGCTGGTGCGCGAGGCGCTGATGGAGCGCGAGGTGCTGCTGCGCGCGGCGCCGCACATCATCCGCCCGCTGCGATTCGTGCTGCCGCATGACCGGTCGATGCGGCCGGCCTGGATGGTGCGCATCGGCCTGTTCCTCTACGATCATCTCGGCGGCCGCAAGATCCTGCCGGCCAGCCGCGGCCTGCGGCTGCGCGGCGGCGCCATCGGCCGGGTGCTGAAGCCGCATCTGACGCGCGGTTTCGAATATTCCGACTGCTCGGTCGACGATGCCCGCATGGTGGCGCTGGCGGCGTTGGACGCGAAGGAGCGCGGGGCCGAGATCCTGACCCGCACCGCCTGCGTCTCCGCCCGGCGCGAGAACGGGCTGTGGACGGCGACCCTCCGGAACGCCGATGGGGGCGGCGCCGACGGCGGCGAGCGGCAGGTCTCGGCCCGCGGTCTGGTCAATGCCGGCGGCCCCTGGGTCAAGCATGTGCTGCACGACACGGTCGGCCTGCCGGGCGCCAGTCGGGTGCGGCTGGTCAAGGGCAGCCACATCGTCGTGCCGAAGCTCTATGATGGGCCCGAGGCCTTCATCCTGCAGAATGACGACCGGCGCATCGTCTTCGTCATCCCCTATGAGGGGAAATTCTCGCTGATCGGCACCACCGACCTCGACTACCAGGGCGACCCGGCCGGCGTCGGCATCACGGCGGAGGAGACGGCCTATCTGTGCGAGGCGGTCGGCCGCTGCTTCGCCGCCGGCCCGACCCCGGACGACGTGGTCTGGAGCTATGCCGGCGTCCGGCCGCTCTACGATGACGGGTCGTCCAGCGCGTCGGAGGCGACGCGGGACTACGTGCTGGAGCTGGACGCGCCGGAGGGCCAGCCGCCGGCCCTGTCGGTGTTCGGCGGCAAGATCACCACCTTCCGCCGCCTTTCCGAGCATGCGCTGGAGAAGCTGGCCCCGGTCATGGGCATCAAGGGCGCGCCCTGGACCGCATCGGCCCCGCTGCCCGGCGGCGACATCCCGGACGCCGATTTCGAGGGCTTCCTGGTCAGGCTGCGCGCCGCCCGGCCCTGGCTGCCGGAGCCGCTGGCCCGCCGCCTGGCCCGCGCCTACGGCACCCGGGTCGACCGGTTGCTGGGATCGGCGCAGAGCCTGGAGGATCTCGGCCGCGATTTCGGCGCCGGGCTGACCGAGGCCGAGCTGGACTACCTGGTCGACCAGGAATGGGCGCGCACCGCCGAGGACGTGCTGTGGCGCCGGTCGAAGCTGGGGCTGCACATCCCCGCCGAGGCGCATGGCGCCATCGACGACTGGCTCCGGGCCCGCAACTCCCGTCCCGTGGAAAGGGCCGCGTCGTGACGCTCGCTCTCGAAGGCGTAACCAAGGACGTCGGGGCGGAGAGCCATATCCACCCGCTCGACCTGGTGTTGGAGCCGGGCACGCTGACCGTGCTGCTGGGCCGCACCCAGGCGGGCAAGACCACGCTGATGCGGCTGATGGCGGGGCTGGAGCGGCCGAGCCGCGGCCGGGTGCTGGCCGATGGCCGCGACGTCACCGGCGTGTCGGTGCGCAGCCGCGACGTCGCCATGGTCTACCAGCAGTTCATCAACTACCCGTCGAAGACGGTCTACGACAATATCGCCTCGCCGCTGCGCCTCAAGGGCCTCGGCCGGGCCGAGATCGACCGCAAGGTGCGCGAGACCGCGGCGATGCTGCGCATCGACCGGTTCCTGGAGCGGCTGCCGGGCGAGCTGTCGGGCGGCCAGCAGCAGCGCACCGCGATCGCCCGCGCCCTGGTCAAGGATGCCGGGCTGCTGCTGCTGGACGAGCCGCTGGTCAATCTCGACTACAAGCTGCGCGAGGAGCTGCGGGCCGAGCTGTCGGAGATCTTCCGCCGCGGCCGGTCGGTCGTGGTCTACGCCACCACCGAGCCGGCGGAGGCGCTGATCCTGGGCGGCCGCACCGTCGTGCTGGACGAGGGCCGGCTGCTGCAGCAGGGCCCGACGGTCGAGGTGTTCCAGCACCCGGCCTCGACCAAGGTGGCGGAGGTGTTCAGCGACCCGCCGATGAACATCGGCCCCGCCGAGGTGGCGGACGGCGCGCTGCGGCTGGTGGACGATGTCTCAGTGCCGCTGGCCGGGCACCTGGCCGGCCTGGCCGCCGGGCCCTGCACCGTCGGCGTGCGGCCGGGCC
>NZ_JANX01000386.1 GCF_000767795.1 Inquilinus limosus MP06
AGAGCCGGGGGCGGGCGGCGGTCGAGGACGAGGCGGGCGCGCCGGGCGGGGAGCCCGGCCGCGACGATAGAGAGACGAGGGGTTAAGGCCGTGGCGATCATGTCCGATATCTGGATCCGCGAGCGGGCGCTCCAGGACAAGATGATCGAGCCCTTCGTCGAGCAGCAGAAGCGCGAGGGCACCATCTCCTTCGGCCTGTCGAGCTACGGCTACGATGCCCGCGTCTCGGACGAGTTCCTGGTCTTCACCAATGTCGACAGCGCCCTGGTCGACCCGAAGAACTTCGACCCGAAGAGCTTCGTCGAGCGCAAGGGGCCGGTCTGCATCATCCCGCCGAACAGCTTCGCCCTGGCGCGGACGGTCGAGTATTTCCGCATCCCGCGCGACGTGCTGGTGATCTGCCTGGGCAAGTCGACCTATGCCCGCTGCGGCATCATCGTCAACGTCACGCCGCTGGAGCCGGAGTGGGAGGGCCATGTGACGCTGGAGTTCTCCAACACCACGCCGCTGCCTGCGAAGATCTACGCCAATGAGGGCGCCTGCCAGTTCCTGTTCCTCAAGGGCGACCAGCCCTGCGAGGTCTCCTATGCCGACCGGGCCGGCAAGTATATGGGCCAGCGCGGCGTCACGTTGCCGAAGCTGTAGCCTCACCGCATTCCAGGGCCCGGGGGAGCCAGTATGGACAAGATTCGTATCCGGGGCGGGCAGCCCCTGCGGGGCCGGCTTCCGATCAGCGGGGCGAAGAACGCGGCGCTGCCGCTGATGACGGCGGCGCTGCTGTCGGATGAGCCGCTGACCCTGACCAACCTGCCGCATCTGGTCGACATCTCCACCCTGGCGACGCTCTTGGCCCAGCACGGCGTCGAGATCGCGCTGAACGGCGCCGATTCCGACGGCGCCCAGGGCCGGGTGATCGAGCTGACGGCCCGCCGCATCCGCAGCACCACCGCCCCCTATGACCTGGTTCGCAAGATGCGCGCCAGCGTGCTGGTGCTGGGGCCGCTGGTGGCGCGCGAGGGTCATGCCAAGGTGTCGCTGCCCGGCGGCTGCGCCATCGGCACCCGGCCGGTCGACCTGCACATCATGGGGCTGGAGCAGCTCGGCGCCGAGATCGAGGTGACCGAGGGCTACATCAACGCCCGCGCCCCGAATGGGCTGCAGGGCGCGCGCATCGTGTTCCCCAAGGTCTCCGTCGGCGCCACCGAGAACCTGATGATGGCGGCGTCCCTGGCCCGCGGCGAGACCGTGCTGGTCAACGCCGCGCGCGAGCCGGAGATCGTCGACCTGGCCGCCTGCCTCACCGCCATGGGCGCCGAGATCGAGGGGGCGGGCACCGACACCATTCGCATCCAGGGCCGGGAGCGGCTGCACCGGGCGACGCACCGCATCGTCGCCGACCGGATCGAGACCGGCACCTACGTGATGGCCGCGGCCGCGACCGGCGGCGAGGTCGAGCTGGTCGGCACCAGCCTGCACCTGATCGAGGCGGCGGCGGATTCGCTGCGCGGCGCCGGGGTCGAGTTCGAGCCGACGGCCGACGGCTTCAAGGTCCGCCGCAGCGGCGACCTGATCGGCGTCGACGTGATGACCGAGCCCTATCCCGGCTTCCCGACCGACCTGCAGGCCCAGATGATGGGGCTGATGACGGTGGCCAAGGGCGCCTCGATGATCACCGAGACGATCTTCGAGAACCGCTTCATGCATGTGCCGGAGCTGGCGCGGATGGGCGCCAACGTCACCATCCACGGCGCCTCGGCCCTGGTGCGCGGCGTGCCGAAGCTGACCGGCGCCCCGGTGATGGCGACCGACCTGCGCGCCAGCGTCTCGCTGGTCATCGCCGGGCTGGTGGCGCAGGGCGAGACCGTGCTGAACCGGGTCTACCACCTCGACCGCGGCTATGAGCGGCTGGAGGAGAAGCTGGCCGGCTGCGGCGCCGACATCACCCGGCTCAAGGGCGACTGAGATGGCGCCCGACGCGACCGTTCCCCTGCGCCTGCGGGCCCGCGACGCCGACGATCTGGCGGTGCTGTCCGCCGCGCTGCAGGACGCGATCGTGCCGGTGCACGACATCACCTTCCTGCGGCGCGAGCGCAGCTTCGTCATGGCGGTGAACCGCTTCCGCTGGGAGGCGCCGGCGCAGCTGGTCGACGGGCAGGAGTTCTGGCAGCGCACCCTGTGCGGCGTGCGCTTCCAGGGCGTCGAGTCGGTGCAGAGCCGCAAGCTGGACCTGCAGGATCGCGGCCGGATGCTGGACCTGCTGGCGGTGACGGCGGAGGAGGGCGGCCTCCTGCTCAGCTTCGCCGGCGACGTGGCGCTGCGCCTGGCGGCCCCGGCCATCGACGTGATGCTGGAGGATCGCGGCGAGCCCTGGCCGACACCGCAGAAGCCGCAGCATCCGGAATAGTCGTCGGGACGTCAGGCCCGAAGCGCGTCTGGCGGCGGGCATATGAGCAGATTGCCTCTCCCGCTTACGGGAGAGGCAATCGGTGGACGTCCGAGAGATCTGCGAATGCGACAAGGTCAATCCAGCCCGCCCTGGGCGCGGAAATGGCCGCGGATGCGCTGGGTCAGCTCGACGAAGCGCGGGTCTCCCATCACGTCCAGCGACCGCGGCTTCGGCAGCGGCACGTCGTAGACTGCGGCGATCGACCCCGGCCGTTCGCTCATCACCAGCACCCGGTCGGCCAGGAACACCGCCTCCGGGATCGAATGGGTGATCAAGAGGATGGTCTTGCGCGTCTCGCGCTGGATCCGCTGCAGCTCGACATTCATCCGCTCCCGCGTCATGGCGTCGAGCGCGCCGAACGGTTCGTCCATCAGCACGATCGACGGGTCGGTCACCAACGCTCGGCACAGCGACACGCGCTGCTGCATGCCGCCGGAGAGCTGCCAGGGCAGCTTGCTCTCGAACCCCTCCAGCCCGACCATGCGCAGCAGCTGGCGGGCCCGTTCCAGATGCGCGGCGCGGGGCAGGCGCTTGACCTCCACCGGCATCATCACGTTGGCCAGCACGCTGCGCCAGGGCAGCAGCAGCGCGCTCTGGAACACGATGCCGGCATCGCCATGCGGCCGGTCGACGGCGCGGCCGCCCAGGCGGATCCGCCCGGTGCTGGGCGGCAGCAGGCCGGCGATCATCCGCAGCAGCGTGGACTTGCCGCAGCCGGACGGGCCGACCAGCACCAGGAACTCGCCCTCGTCGATGGTGAAGTCCAGCGGCGCCAGCGACGGCACCTCGCCGTCGCGGGTGCGGTAGGTCTTCGACACACCCTCGACGGCGATGACGGCGGGCCGCGACGCCTCCGCCGTCTCCACCACCTGCAGCCTCGGCCTGCTCATCGTTCCCGACTCCCGCTCACTTCGGCAGGAAGTCGTTGGTGTAGAACGCCTTCGGGTCCTTCGCCGCATCGGCGTCGACGCCGCCGTACTCGACCAGCAGCTTGACCGTCTCGGCCATGTTGGCATCGGTCACCTGGAACGGCCGCCGGCCCTGCGTCTCCTCGGTCCGGTACAGCGGGATGGTGCGCTCGAACCCCTCCTGCAGCGTGTCCGGCTTGCCGGCCTTGGGCAGGGCGGCCAGCACCGCCGCGGTGGCGTCGGCCGGCGCCTTCTCCGCCGCCTCGACCGACTGCGTCGTCGCCGCCATGAAGCGCCGGATCAGGTCGGGATTCTCGGTGACCAGGTCCTTCTGCACGACGATGCCGGAGGACACCATGTTCACCCCGTAATCGGCGAACATGATCGGGGTGACGTCCTTCCCGGTCGCGTCCTTGATCTTCATGCTCTGGTCCATCGAATAGCCCAGCAGCAGGTCGGCCTGGCCGTTGATCACGGCGTTCAACTTGGTCTGGGCATCGCCCGAGACGGTGCGGAAATCGCTCTCCTTCAGCCCGGTCTTCTGCAGGAAGAAGGGCCAGATCTGCGACATCGAATCGCCGGGCGTGGTGGCCACGGTCTTGCCCTTGATGTCCTCCGGCTTGCGGATGGCCTTGTCGGTGAAGCCCATCACCGACATCGGGCTCTTCTGCAGCAGCACGCCGACCGAGACCAGCGGCGCGCCCTTGGCGGCGGCCTTGATCATGGTCGGCACGTCGAAATAGCCGAACTGGACGGTGCCGGCGGCCACCGCCTGGGCGGTCATGGCCGAGCCGCGGCCCTCCTGGATCTCCAGGTCGATGCCCTGGTCGGCATAGAAGCCCTTGGCCTTGCCCAGGAAGAAGGGCGCGTGCTCGCCATAGACGTACCAGTTCAGCATCAGCACGACCTTGTCGGCCGCCATGGCCGGGCCGGCGGCGAGCAGCACGCCGAGGGCGATCAGCAGGCTCCGGATCATCGTTTTCCTCCCTCCCTGTTGTTCGTATCTGCCGCCTCAGGCGGCGAGAACCAGATCCCGCCGCCAGCTGGCATGCCACGGGATCACCAGCCGCTCGACCAGGTCGACCAGCCAGAACAGCACCACGCCGAGCACCGCCAGGATGACGAGGGCCGCGAACATGGTCGGCAGCTCGAAATTGCCGATCGAGCGCTGCAGCACGAAGCCGATGCCGGAATTGGCGCCGACGAATTCGCCGACCACGGCGCCGACCACCGCCAGCGTCACCGAGACCTTGAGGCCGGAGAAGATCGCCGGCATCGCCGCCGGCAGCCCGACCATGCGGAAGATCTGCCAGCGGCTGGCGGCCATGGCCCGGGCCAGGTCCAGCGTGTCGGGGTCGAGCGACTTGAAGCCCTGCACGGCCGAGACCACCACCGGGAAGAAACCCAGCAGGAAGGCCGAGATCACCTTCGGCTCCAGCCCGAAGCCGAACCAGACGACGAAGAGCGGCGCGATCGCCACCTTCGGGATTGACTGCGAGAACACCAGGAGCGGGTAGAGATAGGCCTCGACCGTGCGGGAGCCGGCGATCAGCATCGCCATCGGGATGCCGATGGCGGCGGACAGCAGGAAGCCGAGCACGGTGGCGACGGTGGTGGGCACCGCCTGCGACAGCAGCTCCGGCCCGTCGCGCCACAGGGTGACGATGACGTCCTTGGGCGCCGGCACCTGGTAGGGCGGCAGGTGGAACACCCGGATCGCCACGTCCCACAGCGCGATGATGATCAGCAGCAGGATCAGGGGCCGGACCCAGCCGGCCTGCAGCAGGGCGAACATGCGCCCCGGGGCGCGGCCCTCCGCGCGGTCCCGGCCGTGGTCAGGGGCGCTCGGCGATCCCATCGGCGTCTCCCGGTCTCGGGCTTCTGGTGGCCCGGCAGAAATTAACTCGTTGGTTAAATCCTGCTGTGGAGCCGGGCAGGGGTCAAGAGGGGGAGAGGGGCACCGCGATGGGTTTTGCGTTGCCTCTCCCGCCTGGCGGAATCCTTTTCAGAATTCGATCCCCTGAACCGAGGCGTGTTTTCCACACTCCCCCTCCCGCAAGGGGAGGGGGAGGATAAAAGGGATGGGGTCGACCCGGGCGGCAGCATTCTGAAAAGGTCTCACCTGGCGGGAGAGGCCGGGTCCTGGCCGCGATCGCCCAGACAACCTGTCATGACGAGGCGCGCCGCCCCGTGGCCATCCAGCGGCACAGGCCTATGGATGGCCACGCCCCCAAACTGGATTCAGGGGCGGGCTCGCCATAACAGCTTGAAGCTGGCGGGACCGGACCATGCCGGCTTCGCGGGCCGGCGGTCAGCCGCCGCCCGGTTTCAGCAGCCAGGGGGCGCTGTCGAGCTTTTCGCCGGTCTCGATGTCGTACCAGCCCGGGTCCGGGACCTTGTCGCTCTGGTCGAGATGCCAGTAGCGGCCGGCATCCGGCCCGTCCTTTGGCCACCAGGGCGCGGCGGGCTTGCCGTCCTGCTCCCCGTCCCCGTCGGCCTTGCGGCGGCGCCCGAACCAGTCGGCGCCGGAATAGTCCGGGTTCAGCCAGCAGGGGTCGGGGCGGATGCCTATGTCGCGGCAGAGGTGGAAGACGATCGCCTCCAGCGACTGCCCGGCGAGGTCGGCGTCGATCTCCGGGTCGTCGACCAGCCGTTTCCACATCGCGGCGGTCATCGCCTCGCAGGTCTCGGCATCGAGGTCGCGGTCGGCGGCGACCGAGCAGCTGACGGCGCGGGCCACCCGCTGGCGGCGCGCCTCCTTCGCCGCAGCCTGGTCGCGGGCCCGGGCGGCGG
>NZ_JANX01000387.1 GCF_000767795.1 Inquilinus limosus MP06
CACGCGCCAGGGCGATGCCGGACGCCTCGCCGCGCTCCGACAGCAGCGCGCGGCAGAGGCCGGCCGGGCCCTGCGGCCAAGGCCGGCCGCGGCCGAAGGCGAAGAGCTCGAAGCCGCGATCGGCGATCGAGTTGATGAGGTCGGTGATCTGCATGAGACGCCCGTTCCGCTTCCACCAGACGTGGTCAGGCTAGTGTGCTTCGCGCCTGCGGGACAATCGCGCCTGGCGCATGCCCGCGATCCGGATGGCTCGGCCGCAAACGAAAAGGGCGGCGCCGACGGCGCCGCCCTTCCTGCCGATCAATCCGGCCTCAGTTGCGCCGGCTGATGACCACCAGCGAGGCGGCGGACACCGCCAGGCTCTGCACGATCGAGCCGACATCCCGCACCAGCCGATACAGATCGAACGGCGTCAGGTCGCGCGGCACGATGATGACGGACCCGGGCGGCACCCGGACCGAGCTGTAGCTCCAGGACGACAGGTCCAGCGGCTGCGCCTGCCCGTTCGGCATGACGACGAAGGCGCGGCCGGTATCCGCGGCCTTGGTCGTGCCGCCGGCAAAGTCGACATAATCGTCGGCGGTCAACTTGCCGTCATACTGGACCGTGCCCGGGTTGAGCACTTCGCCCGACACCGTGACGAAGAGCGGCCGCTTCGGCACGAAGAGCTGGTCGCCCGCGTCGAGCGTGAAGTCGAGCTCGGGCTTGGCGGCCAGCACCGTGGGATCGGCCTCGATCACCACGCGGCCGGCGGCCGGGATGCTCTTCAGCTCGGAAATCAGGCTCTGGATCGCCGGCAGGGCCGCGGTCGCGCTCTTGCCGCTGTCGTCACTGCTCTGCTGGACCAGCTGGGGCAGCCCCGCCTGGATCTCGCGGGCGGTGCGCTCATAGCCCTGCTGCTGCTGCTGCCGCACGGCCTCGCGAGTGAACACCGCGCCGTAGGGGAAGGCCTGGTTGGTATAGCCCCCCGCGCGCTGGATCAGCTGCAGCAGCGTCTCGCCACGGCGGATCACATAGCGGCCGGGATGGGTGAACTCGCCGGCCAGCGTGACCGTCCCGTCCTCACGCAGCTGCGGATTCTGCGGGATGCGGATGCTGTCGCCGGGGTTCAGCTTGATCGAGGCGGTGCTGGCGCCGAGGCTCTGCACCGACCGCCAGGAGCCGCTGAGGTTGGATGGCGACAGGGTCGAGAAATAGCCGACCTCGATGGCGCGGCGGTCAGCCTCGACCGTGGTGCCGCCGGCGATATCGAGCACGGTGGCGAGCGAGGTGCCCGGAATGATCGGGTAGCTGCCCGGCACCCGCACCTGGCCGTCGAGCGAGACCACATGCTCGATCACGAAGGGCAGCAGGTCCGGAATGTCGTCGAAGATCTGCGGGCAGGCCCGGTTGACCTGCAGCGAACCGCCTCCCTGCAGGTTCTGGAACGTCTGCCGCGCGTTGCGGAAGCGGCCGGTGGAGTCGTTCCGCACCGCCTCCGCCAGCGACCGCAGGCCGAGGCAGCTGCCGCTGACATTGTTGGCCGGGGGCAGGCTGGAGGTCAGTGTCGGATTCACCGCCTGGACGTTCTGCGACACGTCCGGCGCCGCCGAGCGGGCCTGGGCCGGCTGGATACCGGCCAGCAGGGACTGGACGTCGTCGGCGCCGAGATAGCGGATGTCCTCGCGCGACAGCACGATCAGCTTGTCGCGATCGTGCAGCCGGATATTGCCGCCGCCGCGCAGCGCCACGCCCAGATTGACGGGCACGAATTTGCGGATCCGCGTGGTCGGATCGGTGGTCTGGATCACGCCGAACGGCAGATAGGCGTCGTCCGCCAGGATCGGAGGATCCGCCAGCAGTGCGCGCAGGGTCGGCGCGCTGGTCAGCGGCCGGACGCCGGCGACCGTGACGTTGCCGCTGACCGAGACACTGCCGACGCGCAGATCCTGCGACAGCGTCACCTGGATGATGTCGCTGGTCTGTACCGGCACCGCGGTCTGGCCCGACAGGTTCTGCACCTGGTCCTGGCCGTTGCGGTCGAGCCGCAGCAGGTTGAACCGGTTGCCGGCCGGGCGGATCGGACCGCCGGCATAATCCAGCATCTCGGCGACGCTGAGAGGGCCGGCGGCATCCGGCGGCATCTCGAAGATGCCGGGCCGGACCACGTCGCCGGCGACCGCGACCGTGCGCCCGATCGTCGGGATGGAGATGCGGTCGCCGTCCTGCAGCAGCAGGTCGGCCTCGTTGCTGTATCCCATCAGGAAGCCGTAGAGGTCGACCACCTTGGTCTGCCCCTGCCGGATCAGCGAGACCGTGCGCAGCGAGCCCGTCTTCTTGATGCCGCCGCCGGCGGTCAGAGCGTCGACCAGGGTCGAGAAGCTGGTCAGGGTCTGGGTGCCCGGCTTTGCCACCTCGCCGGTCAGAGTCACCGAGATCGCCCGGACATCGCCGAGCGACACGAAGGCCTCGGTCGAGACGTAGTTCTCGCGGACCCGGGTCTCGATCTCGCGGCGCAGATCGCCGAAGGAGCGGCCGGCGGCCGGGATCGGCGGCAGATCCTGCAGGATCAGGCGTCCCTCGCGGTCGACCGTGGCGCTGATGCCCTGGTTCACCTGGCCGCGCAGCGTGACCACGATCTGGTCGCCGATGCCGATGACGTAGTTCTCGCTGACGGCGCCGCTGACCACCTGGCTCGCCACCGCGCCGCCGCCGAAGACATCATAGCCGAACTGGTTGATGTCACTGCTCAGGCGCCGCCCGTAGTCGGCCTCGATGCGCGAGAGGGACGAGGCGGAAACGGTGGATGACGGCAGGCCCGGCGAGACTACCGCCGGCTCGGTGACCTGGGCCGGCGTCGTCGAAGGCACGCGCGGTCCGCTCGGGATGGTCACGCCATCGGGCTGGATACCCTGCTGCTGCAGCTGCGACGGGTTGATGCCGAGCTGCTGCAGCTGGTCGACCAGCGCGTTCAGCTGAGCGTGACCCGCCACCGGGGTCAGCACCAGAATGCCGCAGGCCAGCAGGGCCGGGCCGATGCCGTAGCGAAGGGTCCATCGGAGTCGACGCGCCTCGCCCTGCCGGTCGTGGCGACGGTCACTGTGCACAGGCTTCATGGTCCCCCGCTTCTGACTTTTAAATGCCCGATCACGGCGCTGATCGAGCCAACGCCCCCAATGTTCCAACTTCTGAACGATCTGGCCGGCAAAGAAAACCCGAATCAACCCACTGTCCCTCAACCTGATGCGCAGACTTCGATCGGCTCGACCCCCTGGCCGCGGATTTTCTTCAGCCGTTCCAGCACCCGGCAGGCATAGGCGAATTGCCGGTCCGGGTCACTGGAATGATAATGCGCGATCGCCTGCAGCCAGTTTCCGTATTTGTTGAACAACCGCCGCAGGAAATAGGCGCCGTAGATCACATTGTATTGTGGCTGAAAGATGAGCGTGTAATCCGGCAGCGTCTGCTTGTGATAGCGCAGAGAAATCTGCATGCAGCCGACGTCGATGTTGGGGCTCTCTCCGCCGCCGTTGTCCTCGATCGCCGCCTTCATGGCGGCCAGGCTGCTCGGGAACATGGGCGTCCCGCCGACATTGAGGGCCCAGGGATAGGGATCGCCCTTCCCGCCCGATTCGGTCTGCGCGATCGCCAGCAGCATGCCGCGGGGGATGCCGAAAGCCCCCTCCATCGCCAGGATGTAGGGCGTACAGCTTTCCTGCGCCCGCGCCGGCGCGGGTGCCGCAGCCAGGCCGAACAGGACTATCGCGAGCGCCGCGATCCGACCGAATCCCCTCACCAATGCAACCGGCTTCCCCCGCCAATCGATGAGACGCTTTTAGCACAAAGCTCCGATTCGGCAGAATACTGCCGTATTAAACCAGCCGACCGGCGCGGATCACGGCACGGCACGGGTTGTAGGCGATGCGGTAGGACAGCTCCGCCGGATCGTCCACGTCCCAGAACACCAGATCGGCCGCCAAACCCGGGGCCAGCCGGCCGCACTCGTCGGCCAGGCCCAGCGCCCGCGCGGCGTTGCGGGTGACGCCGGCCAGCGCTTCCTCCGGCGTCAGCCGGAACAGGGTGCAGCCCATGTTCAGCATCAGCAGCAGCGACGTTGCCGGCGAGGTGCCGGGATTGTTGTCGGTGGCGAGGGCCATCGGCACGCCGTGCCGGCGGAACGCCCCGACGGGCGGCAGCTGGGTCTCGCGCAGGAAGTAGAAGGCGCCCGGCAGCAGCACTGCCACGGTGCCGGCCCGGCCCATCTCCTTGGCGCCCGATTCGCTGGTGTATTCGAGATGATCGGCCGACAGGGCCCCGAACCGGGCGGCCAGCGCCGCGCCGTCCTGGTCGGAGAGCTGATCCGCGTGCAGCTTCACCGGCAGCCCGAGCGCCTTGGCGGCGCGGAACACCCGCTCGACCTGGACCGGCGAGAACGCGATCTTCTCGCCGAAGGCGTCGACCGCATCGGCGAGGCCGTCCCGGGCGATCGCCGGCAGCATCTCCTCGATCACGCGGTCGAGATAGCGCTCGGGTTGGCCGCGATCCTCCGGCGGCACGGCATGGGCGCCGAGGAAGCTGCGCTGCACCCGCAGCCCCCTCTCCTGCCCCAGCCGGCCGGCGACGCGCAGCATCTTCGTCTCGGTGGCCAGGTCCAGCCCGTAGCCGGATTTGATCTCGACGGTGGTCACGCCCTCGGCCGCCAGCGCGTCGAGCCGCTTGCGGGCCGAGGCCAGCAGCTCCTCCTCGGCGGCGGCGCGGGTGGCGGCGACGGTCGAGACGATGCCGCCGCCGGCGCGCGCGATCTCCTCATAGCTGGCGCCGTGCAGCCGCATCGCGAATTCGCGGGCCCGGTCGCCGCCATGGACCAGATGGGTGTGGCAATCGATCAGCCCGGGCGTGATCCAGGCGCCGCCGGCATCCTCGACGTCCGTGGCCAAGCGGCCCGGCGCGCCGGGCAGGTCCGCCTGCCGTCCGACCCAGGCGATGCGGTCCCCCTCGATCGCGATCGCACCCTCCGGAATGGCGCCGTAGCCGTCGCCCGCCATGGTCGCCAGCCGCGCATTGATCCACAGCCGATCCCACATCCCTCTTTCCCTTCGGCAATCCGGGTCTATTCTGCCGCACCGCGCTTCATCTCACGGGATGCCGTCTCTTGACCACGCGCTATTTCGCCGATGCCGCCCTGCTGGCCGATGGCTGGGCCGAGAATGTCCTGATCGAGGTCGACGGCCGGGGCGACATCGCCCGCGTCTCGGCCCGGGCGGAGCGCGGGGATGCGGAGCCGATCGCGGGCGTCGTCCTGCCGGGGATGGCGAACCTGCACAGCCATGCCTTCCAGCGCGCCATGGCCGGCCTGGCCGAGACCGCCGCGGGCCCGGGCGACGATTTCTGGAGCTGGCGCGAGCAGATGTACCGCTTCGTCCGCGTGCTCGACCCCGCCCAGGTCGAGGCGGTGGCCGCCCAGCTCTATGTCGAGATGCTGAAGGCCGGCTACACCTGCGTGGCCGAGTTCCACTACCTGCACCACCAGCCGGACGGCACGCCCTATGCCGACCGGGCGGAGCTGTCGCGCCGGGTGATCGCGGCGGCGAAGGCCACCGGCATCGGCATCGCCCATCTGCCGGTGCTGTACAACACCGGCGGCTTCGGCGGCCAGAAAGCCGGCGACGGCCAGCGCCGCTTCCTGAACGATGTCGACGGCATCCTCGACATCATCGGCCGGCTGCGCGCCGACCATGACGGCGACCCGGACGTCCGCATCGGCGTCGCCCCGCATTCGCTGCGCGCCGTGCCGCCCGAGTTGCTGGCCGGGGTGGTGGCGGGCATGACCGCGGCCGACCCGGCGGCGCCGATCCACATCCACATTGCCGAGCAGGTGAAGGAGGTCGAGCAGTGCCTGGCCTGGAGCGGCGCCAGGCCGGTCGAATGGCTGCTCGGTCACGCCGCGGTCGACGACCGCTGGTGCCTGGTCCACGCCACCCATCTGACCGAGGCCGAGACCGGCGGACTGGCGGCCAGCGGCGCGGTCGCCGGGTTGTGCCCGACCACCGAGGCCAATCTCGGCGACGGGCTGTTCCCCCTCGCCCCCTATCTCGCCGCCGGCGGCGCGCTGGGCATCGGCTCGGATAGCCATATCTC
>NZ_JANX01000388.1 GCF_000767795.1 Inquilinus limosus MP06
GACATGGCGGGACACGCCGCCGCCGGCGCCGCTGCGCTCCGCCAGGAAGCGCTTGACGCGGCGGTCCTCCAGGCTGTGGAAAGTGACCACGGCGAGCCGTCCCCCGGGCCGAAGCAGGCGCTCAGCCCCGCTCAAGCCGTGGTCGAGTTCCGTCAGTTCCTCGTTCACCCACAGGCGCAGCGCCTGGAAGGTGCGCGTCGCCGGATCGATGCCGTCCTTCGATCGCGGCACCACCCGGCGCACGATCTCGGCCAGCTGCAGCGTGCGCTCGATCCGCGCCTCCTTGCGGGCGGCGACGATGGCGCGGGCGACGCGGCGCGACAGCCGCTCCTCGCCGAAGTCGTAGATCACGTTGGCCAGATCGTCCTCGGCCATGGCGTTGACCACGTCGGCCGCGGTCTGCCCATCCCGTCCCATGCGCATGTCGAGCGGGCCGTCGGCGCGGAAGGAGAAGCCGCGCGCCGGGTCGTCGAGCTGCGGCGAGGACACGCCGAGATCCAGCACCACCCCGTCGGCCTGCTCGCCGACCAGGGAGTCCATCGCGCCGAAGCGGCCCTCGATGATGCGGAACCGGCCCGGCTGCTCGGCCTCCAGCCGGCGCCCCTCGGCCACCGCCTCCGGGTCGCGGTCGATGCCGATCACCCGGCAATCGGCCGCCGCCAGCAGGCCGCGGGCATAGCCGCCGCGGCCGAAGGTGCCGTCGACGATCAGGTCGCCGTCGCGCGGCGCCACCGCCGCCACGATCTCGTTCAGCAGGACCGGGATGTGGGCGCCGCTCATGCCGCCCCTCCATTGGCGCCGGCCCCGTTGCCGCCGGCGCGGGCCAGGGTCAGCTCGCGCGACGCGGCCAGGCGGGCCTGCTGATGCGCCTTCAGCGCCTCCGGCTCCCAGATCTGGAAGCGGCTGCCCATGCCCATGAAGGCGACGCTGTCGGTGATGCCGGCCAGATCCAGCATATGCCGCGGCAGGATGATCCGCCCCTCCGGATCCATCTGCAGCTGCTGCGTCTCGGAGAATTCGCGGATTTCCAGAGCCTCGCGCTCCGGCGAGTACAGGTCCATCGCGTCGAGCCGGCGCTGCACCTCGTCCATGTAGGCCTCGGTGACCCCGTCCAGCGCCTGGCGGTCGGGAGAGGGCTTCAGGTTCACCACCGGAGCGCCCAGCGCCTCCAAGGTCGCGCGGAAGGGAGCGGGCACGCTGACCCGCCCCTTCTTGTCGACCTTGTTGACGTAGGTGCCCGTGAACCGAGCCATCCATCCCCCCAGCGGCGCGTCCGCCGCCTGCAACACCCCCGTCGCCCACACCCCGGAAGTGGACGATCGATCCCATCCGATGGGAGATCATGGGATATCATGGGTACGGGTGGAACGCAATGGGATGGACTGGTCAAATCATGGGAAATCAATGGATTCTCTTCGATCCGTGGTTTTTTTGCCGCTTTGCGGGGAGTCTTCGACTGACTCCGGAACAAATCCGAAGTTGGCGTGCTTCTTTCGACTCCGATTGCGGGTCTGTTTTTCTTTTGTTCTCCTGCCGCAGCAAGCAAAACGGCCCGGATCCGCTGTGCGGCCGGGACATGGAATGCCCTGGGGCGAGATAGGAAAAGGCGGCAGATGGCCTGTAAGCCGGGTTCTGTCCCCGGCCCCGTATCCTTGCGGACGGCGGGTCGGGGGATGGCCATTCCTCTGGGACGACGGTCGCCCGTCGCCTCGCGCGACCAACCCGGGCGGCAGGCGGAAACGCCTGTCGGCCCATGGTTTCCCATGAACCGCCCCGCCCCTATTCGGTCTTGCTCCCGGTGGGGTTTACCGTGCCGCGACCGTTGCCGGCCGCGCGGTGCGCTCTTACCGCACCCTTTCACCCTTACCCGGCCGGAGCCGGGCGGTTTGCTTTCTGTGGCACTGTCCCTGGGGTCGCCCCCGCCGGGCGTTACCCGGCACCGTGTTTCCGTGGAGCCCGGACTTTCCTCCCCGCCGGGCCGAAGCCCGGCAGAGCGGCCATCCGGCCATCTGCTGCTGCGCAGTGTATAGGAACAGGACGGCCGGACCGCAAGGCGGCCCATGCCGTCCCATGACAGATTGATGAAAGGGCGAGCCCCTTACGACGCGTCAGTCGTCGGCCAGCTGCCTCTCGAGCTCGGCGATCAGCGTCCGGTTGACGAAATCCGGGTTCTCGAGGCCCGAGACGTGGCCGGCATCGGGAACCGTGACGAAGCGGCAGCCGATGATGCCGGCCATCTCTTCGGTCTCGGCCGGCGGGCGCGGCTGGTCCTGCGCGCCGCAGACCAGCAGGGTGCGCTCGGGATCCAGCCCGCGCAGGCGCTCGCGGCCGTCGGGACGGCCGAAGATGATGCGGCCGAGCGGGATCACGCTCTCGCGCAGCCGCTCCGCCGACAGGCCGGCCAGGGATTGGCGCAGCCCGGCCGGCAGCGGCGACGCGGGATCGAGGCCGGGCCGGAAATAGAGCGGGACGATGATGTCCAGCATCGGGCCGGGCAGCGCCCCGATCGCCTCGATCTGGTCCATCAGCGCGGTATATTGCGCCCGCGACGCCGCCGGTTCGGGCAGGAGAGAGGTGTTCATCAGGACCAGGCTGGCGACGCGGTCCGGGGCCTGCAATGCCAGCTCGGCGCCCCACATGCCGCCGACCGAATGCCCGATCACGGCGAAACGCTCGATCCTGAGGGTGTCGAGCAACGCCAGGGCTTGTCGCGCCAGGCCTGGCAGGCCGTCGGTCTCCGCCGGCAGCCGGCCCGACCGGCCATGGCCCCACAGATCGGGCGCGATCACCCGATACCGCTGCGACAGCGCCTCGATCTGCGGCGCCCACATGCCGGAATCCCAGAGATAACTGTGGCCCAGCAGCACCGGAAAGCCGCTGCCCTGGTCGATGTAATGCAGGCTCTGGTCGTCGATCTCGGCAAACGGCATCGGCTGTCCCATCGGAGTCTGTTGCGGATGGAGTCCGCGCGACAGTCGCCGATCAGGATTGCGCGATCGTTTCGATCCTCCGGGAGACGTGTTTCAGCCGTAACGGAGGCCGCGTCAGCCCGGGGCGCGGGTGAGGTCCGACAGCTTCTCCTTCTGCCGGCCCTCGGCGTCGAAATTCGCCGGGTCGAGCCAGCGCTCGAAGGCGGCGCGCAGCCGCGGCCACTCGCCGTCGATGATCGAGAACCAGGCGGTGTCGCGGTTGCGGCCCTTGTAGACCAGGGTCTGGCGGAACAGCCCTTCATACTGGAAGCCGAAGCGGGCGGCCGCGGCGCGCGACGGCGCGTTCCGGCTGTCGCATTTCCACTCGTAGCGGCGGTAGCCCAGCTCGTCGAACACCCGCCGCATCATCAGGAACATCGCCTCGGTCGCCATCGGCGTGCGCTGCAGCAGCGGTGAGAAATGGATGTGCCCGACCTCGATCACCCCGTTCGCCGGGTCGATGCGGAGATAGGAGGCGACGCCGACCGCCCGGCCGGTGGCGCGGTCGATCACGGTGTGGAACTGCGGGTCGCTGCCGGCCGCCATCTTCTCCAGCCAGGCGCGGAAGCTGTCGAATTCGGCAAAAGGGCCGATGGCGAGATAGGTCCAGTTGCGGCCGTCCTGGTCGCGCCCCATCGCCTCGTACAGCTCCCCGGCGTGGCGGGCGGGATCCAGCGGCTCGAGCCGGCAGGTGCGGCCCTCCATCGGCGTGCGCGGCGGCGCCGGGCGCTTCTCCCAGCCGGGAACGGGGGCGCCGATCGGCTGGCCCAGGGGGTTGGTCAGTTCGGTGGTCATGGTGTCCCCACTCACTCGCCGGCTTCGACGGGGGCGATGCCGCCCCCGACATTGACCCGCAGGATCTCATCGAAGCGGGCATCTCTGGCATAGGGTTCGGTGCCGGCGCCGGGGGCGATGCCGGCCGGCAGCAGCGGGCAGGGCTGCAGCGCCCCGATGGTCTCGGAAATCGGGATCACCCCCGCCCAGATGCCGGCGGCCAGGTCGTCCTCGTCATCATGCGGCGGGCCGCTGCGGATCTTCACGCTGGCCTCCTCGATCGCCATCGAGATCAGCGCCGTCGCCCGCACCTCCTTGTCGGTCGGGCGCCGCATCTCCGCCACCCGCCCCGGGAACAGCCGCTCCACATAGGCGTCGAGCGCCTCGCGCTTATGCGCCTCGTCCTCCACCTTCGACGCGGTGCCGAACACCATCACCGAGCGGTAGTTCATCGAGCAGTTGAAGCCGGAGCGGGCGAGGACCAGCCCGTCGATATGAGTCGCGGTCAGGCAGACCGGCAGGCCCGCCCCCTGCCCCTGCAGCATCCTGCTGACCGAGGAGCCGTGCCAGTACAGCCGGTCGCCCTCGCGCCAATAGGCCGTGGGCGTGCAGTAGGGCTGGCCGTCGAGGACATAGGCGATGTGACAGACCACGCTGGCGTCGAGCACGGCGTAGACCGTGGCGCGGTCATAGGCCCCGCGCTTGGCCAGGCGCTTCAGCCTGGCGCGGGCGGAGGGGACGATCTGGTTCATGGCGGTCCTCGGAACGGCATTGGCCTTCCCGATGCCGCGTTCCGTGGCCGGTGAAAAGGTCCAATTCCGAAGGGGCCGCCCGACCAATGCGAATGAAACCGGCTGCTTCCCTGGCCTGTTGCCTGAACGAGGCGCAAAGAAGGTTCAGACATGCTGGTCAATTCCCCGCTCTCCGAGGAGACCAATCGCGAGGTCCGAACCCGCAGCGAGGCGGTCGACGACGCGGTGATGCGTGACCTGCTCAAGGCCGTCGCCGCGAGGGTCAAGCGGGTGGACCGCGACCACGACATCCCCTACACGGCGGGCTACAGCCAGAACGGCGAGACGATCTATATCGACCGGCACATGCCGCGGTCGCACGCATTCGGCGGCCGTAGGGTCGAGACCGACGCCTTCCTGGTGCTGCACGAGACAGTCGAGAAGGCCCTGCTGGACGAGCTCGGCCTCCACTACATCCATGCCCACCAGATCGCGCTGCGCAGCGAGCGCGCCGCGGTGGAGGCGCACGGCATCGCCTGGCGCGACTACGACCGCTTCACCCAGCAGAACGTGAAGCACATCGCCGATGAGAGGCTGACCAAGGTGCCGAACGACCTGGACCTGACGCCCTATCGCGAGGAGCAGGATTTCACCCGGCTGCAGCAGCTGATCGCCGCCATTCGGACGGACGAAGGATAGCGGTCAGCGGAACCCGCGCAGCACCGCCCCGAGGGTGCGGGCGGCGGCGTCGAGGGCCTGGGGCGGGTAGCCAGTGAAGCCCAGGATCAGCGCCCGGCGCGGCGGCGCCGCGATATGCATTGGCGACAGCGGCCGCACCACGACGCCGCGCCGGCGCGCCGCCTCGGCCACCGCGACATCGTCCAGCCCCGGCCGCAGATCGGCGACGAGATACATGCCGCGGTCGACCGGGACGACGGCCAGGTCGTCGCCGGCCTCCGCCGCCAGGGCCGCGGTCAGCCGCTCGCGCCGCTCGGCATACTCCTGGCGCATGCGGCGGATGTGCCGGGTGAAATGGCCCTCATTGATGAAGTCGACCAGCACGTCGTCGAGGATGGTCGACGGGAAGCGGTCGGCGGCGTTGCGGATGACAGCGAAGCGGCCGACCAGCTCCGGCGGCAGCACGACGTAGCCGACGCGCAGCCCCGGGAACAGCACCTTGCTGAGGGTGCCGATATAGATCACGCGGCCATGCCGGTCCAAGCCCTGCAGGGCCGAGAGCGGCCGGCCGGAGAAGCGGAACTCGCTGTCGTAATCGTCCTCGATCACCCAGCGCCCGTCGCGCGCCCAGTCCAGCAGGGCCAGCCGCCGCGGCAGGCTCATCGCCACGCCCAGCGGGTAGTGATGCGTCGGGGTGCAGTAGAGCAGCCGGGCCTCGGGCTCCAGCGCCAGGCCGGCGGCGACGTCCAGCCCCTGCCCGTCGACCGGCACCGGGGCGATCCGCAGCCGGTGCTGGCGCAGGCAGGCCAGCGCCGCCGGGTAGCACGGATCCTCGATCCAGGCGGGGTCCCCCTCCTGCGCCACGGCGCGCAGCACCAGGTCCAGCCCCTGCTGGCTGCCGGAGACGATGGCGATGCGGTCGGCGTCGCAGGCGACGGAGCGCGACACCCGCAGATACTCGG
>NZ_JANX01000389.1 GCF_000767795.1 Inquilinus limosus MP06
GCTTGCCGCGATTTCGACCTCTCCCCGGGGAGAGGTAAGGGGGCCGAGTCCTCGTTCCCCTCTCCTTGGGGGAGAGGGTGGGGCCCGCCGCGTTGGCGGCGGGAGGGTGAGGGGGAGAGCCGGCCTCTCCATTCCCGTCCGTGACACCGGACCGCCCGCCGTCTATGACCATCGCAGGAGCGACCGGGCAGAGGATCAGCGCGTGGTGCAGGACGGGGGCGTTCAGGGCGAGGCCGGGCGGCCGGGCTTCATCCGGCGGCAATACGATCGGCTGATCCGGGCGGCGCACGGGCCGCGGGCGCGGTGGACGCTGGCCGGCGTCGCCTTCGCCGAGAGCTCCTTCTTCCCGATCCCGCCCGACGTCGTCCTGATCCCGATGATGCTGGCCAACCCGAAGCGGGCCTGGTGGCTGGCGGGGCTGTGCACCATCGCCTCGGTGCTGGGCGGTCTGGTCGGCTACGCCATCGGCTATTTCCTGTTCGAGACGGTCGGCTCCTGGCTGATCAACCTCTACGGGCTGCAGGCCGGGTTCCAGGAGTTCCAGCAGAAATACGCCGAATGGGGCAGCTGGATTATCCTGGCCAAGGGGGTGACGCCGATCCCCTACAAGCTCGTGACCATCACCAGCGGCGTGGCCCAGTTCCCGATCGTGCCCTTCATCCTGTCCTCGCTGGCGTCACGCGGCCTGCGCTTCTTCCTGATCGCGGTGCTGATGCGCATCTATGGCGACCAGGTGCGCTACTATCTCGAGAAGTACCTGAACTGGGCGTTCTGGGGATTCCTCGTGCTGGTCGCCCTCGGCTTCGCGGTGATGACGCAGATCTGAGGGCCGCCCAACCGCGGAGATGTCGGCCATGACTGTGCAAGCCATCCTCCTCCCGGTCTTCGCGCAGGTGGCGCTGATCTTCATCCTGGCGGTGTGGATGCTGCGGGAGCGCGCCGGCGCGCTGCGGCGGGGCGAGGTGCGCGTCGGCGACATCGCGCTGGGCCAGCCAGCCTGGCCGGCGCGGGCCACCCAGGTCTCGAACAGCTTCCACAACCAGCTGCAGCTGCCGCTGCTGTTCCTCGTGCTGGTGATCCTGGCGATGATGACGAAGAAGGCGGATCTGCTGTTCGTGCTGATGTCCTGGCTGTTCGTCGCCACCCGCGTCGTGCACATCGCGGTACACACCGGGTCGAACCGCATGGGCCCGCGCTTCGCCACCTTCACGGCCGGCTTCGTGCTGCTGCTGGCAATGTGGGTGATCTTCGCCCTGCGCATCCTGATGGCAGGGGTGGAGCCGGTGTGAGCTCGATGCCTTACGAGGCGCCTCTCATTCCCGAGTGACGAGATAGGGCAACTTCTCGGGCGGCCAAAACCCCGCGCGTGAATCGTGATAATAGACCATTAGATGGCCGGGGATGGTGCGTCGGATCCAGACGTCGCCCAACTGCACCGGCTTCGGGAGCGGGACCGTGATGGCGCGGGTCCCGTCGAACCGGTACAGAACATCGAAGCCAATGATCCAGAATTCGCCTGGGGCTCCCTCGGTCAACCCGTAGAATGGCTCGCTTTGCCGGACCAGCCCTCCGGGGAACTGCTCCATACGTGCCTTTTCCCAGATCACCGAGGCTCGATCTCCGCACAGCTTGACGACGGCACCTTGCTCCGAGGTCATGTGCCCCAGCCCGGTGGAGGCCAGGATACAGCCCGGTACGCCGGGGGCCTGGATCAGGCCGGTGACGGGATCGCAGCTGCTGTTCAGGGGGCCGGAGCACAGCTCTTTGCTGTCCCGTCGCTCGATGTCGGTGACAACGCCGGTCGTCGGATCCAGCCGCTGCAGGCCGCCGCCCCATTCGCCGAGATCGTGACCGATATACACCAGGCCATTGACGGCCAGGAGGATGGGAGGCTCGGCCACCGGATGGTCCCGGATCTCGCCCTTCAGGGGCCTTGACCTCCAGCGTCCGTCGACGCCAAGGACATCCATCCGATGCGGCGACAGCACCGTTGGATTGCCATCGATGACGATCAGCGCCCGAGGCATCTGCGGTAGCTCGAAGGGCGCTGAATCCTTGAAGTTGGTCCCGATCCAGGACGACAGGACGAACTTGCCTCCGGCTGGCCGAAAGGTCTCCTTCATGTCGAACGGGTTAAGGGAGAGCGATCGCAAGGCCAACGGCTTCCCCTGCGACACGGCGAGATCGATCACGCCGTCGGCGAAATGGGTCGTGCGCACCCCGTCGGGCAGCGTCAGGGACGCCAGGCTGCCGTCTCCGCCGCGCAGCCACAGCCGGCCGTCCAGGCTCAACCCTCGATGATAGTTCCGATCCTCGTGTGCTGTCGTGACCTGCGGCGCTCCAGCACCGGGTTGCGACATCGCTCTGGACGAACTTGTCGGCGATCCCGTCGAGCTACCGCATCCGGCCAGGACCAAAAGCGGCGCCGTCATCATCAACACAAGGACCGCTCGGAAGCCGTGCATGATGTCCCTTCCTCACGCCGACGCGACGATCCAGAGCGCGCCGCCGATGGCGACGGCGTCCTCCAGCAGGGCGGCCGGCAGGTCGCGGCCGAAGGCGCGGGCCAGGCGGGATCGCAGCTCGGCTCCCGCCAGCGTGCCGGCCACGGCGCCGAAGATGCCTGCGACCAGCCCGACGCCTATCGAGCCGCCGGCGATGCCGAAGGCGGCGCCGCACAGCGCGCCGCTGACGATGCGGGCGCCGAACTGCACCGGCACCTTCCGGCTCGGCGTCCGCGGCAACTGGTCGGCGATCAGCTCGGCGACGGCCGCGAGGGTGAGCAGCCAGGGCGTGACCGTGGCGCCGAGAAACGCCAGCCCGGTGCCGCCGAGCAGCCAGCCGAGATGGGCAGCCCAGCTGACGGCCGCCGGCGCGGTCATCGTCCGCAGCCCGGCGACGCAGCCGATCAGGAAAGCGAGGACCAGCATCGAAATCTCCCCCGGAAATGCGCGGCGCCTGCGGCCGGTCTGAAAATCGGCCGCCAGCATCCGCGATCGCGGCCGCTCTGTCGATCCCGTCCGGCTTCGCTTCGCCTGGGCCGCCCTCTCGGGGCAGAGACGGCCGGCGTCGGGCGGCTACCCCCTCGCCAGCAGCCGTCCCGCCCGGTCCACCTCGGTCTCTCCCGCGCGCCAGGACATCCGGCCGTTGACCAGCACGAAGTCCAAGCCCCGCGACGGGGTCTTCGGGGCCTCGAAGGTGGCGGCGTCGGCGATCTGGATCGGGTCGAACACAACCAGGTCGGCGGCATGGCCCTCGCGCACCAGGCCGCGGTCCGGCAGGTTGAAGCGCATCGCCGACAGGCCGGTCATCTTGTGCACCGCGGTTTCCAGCGGGAACAGGCCGAGGTCGCGGCTGTAATGGCCCAGCACGCGCGGGAAGGTGCCCCACAGGCGCGGATGCGGGTGGCTGTCATGCGGCAGCCCGTCCGACCCGATCATGGTCAGCGGGAAGGACAGGATGCGGCGGACATCGGCCTCGTCCATCTGGAAATAGATGGCGCCGGCCGGGTGCAGCCGCACCGCGGCCTCCTTCTCGGTGCAGCCCCATTCGGCGGCGATGTCGGCCAGGTCGCGGCCCGCCATCTCCGGCTGCGCCTTCGACCAGGCGACCATGATCCGGATGTCGCCGGTGACATGGTCCGGGTCCAGCACGGTCGATCCGGCGGTGTAGGGATAGGCGTCGAGCCCGACCGGCTGGCTCTTGCTCGCCGCCTCGATCACCGGCAGGGTCTCGCGGCTGCGGCCCCAGTTGTGCGGCCCGGCGCATTTGTGGTGCGAGATCACCACCGGCACCCTGGCGCGGCGGGCAGTCGAGAAGCTCTCCTCCAGGGAGTCGAGCACCTTGTCGTGCTCGTCGCGCATATGGGTGGCATAGACGCCGCCGCGGTCGGCCAGCAGCTCCGCCAGCGCCACCACCTCGTCGGCATCCGCCGCGGCGTTCGGCTTGTAGTAGAGGCCGGTGGAGAAGCCGATGGCGCCCTGGTCCAGGCTGTCGGCCAGGAGGCGGCGCATGGCGTCGATCTCGCCGGCATTGGCCTTGCGGCCGACATCCGCCATGGTGCCGATGCGCAGCGAGGAATGGCCGATCAGCGCCGCCACGTTGACGCCGGGCATCACCTCACCCAGCCGGCCGCGATAGTCGGCGAAGCTCGGGAACTCGTAGGCCGACTGGTCGCCCAGCAGGTTCAGCGGCGGCGGCGGGGCGCCCTTTAGCGTCAGCGGCGACAGGCTGATGCCGCAATTGCCGACCACCACCGTGGTCACGCCCTGGCTGATCTTCGGCAGCATGTCCGGCCCGTCGATCACCGCCCGGTCGTCATGGGTGTGCACATCGATAAAGCCCGGCGCCACCACCCGGCCGGCGACGTCGATGCTCTCGCGCGCCTGGGCCGGGGCGATGCCGCCGGTCGGCGCGACGGCGGCGATGCGGTCGCCCAGGATGGCGACATCGGCCCGGAGGCGGGGGGCGCCGGAGCCGTCGATCACGGTGCCGTTGCGGAGCAGCAGGTCGTAAGGGGCACGGTCAGGCATGGATGGTCTTCCGTCGGGCGGGGCGGGGCGACGAGTCGCGGGGCGGCGCAGGGGGCGCCGGCTCGTCGATGGTGGGGATCTGGCTCAGGCTGAGCTTGACCCGGCGCAGGCTTTCCAGCGCGCTCGGGCCGCGGCGCATGGCGACGCCGGTCGCGACCACGTCGATCACCGCCATATGGGCCAGGCGCGACGCGGTCGGCTTGAAGATGTCGCTGTCCTCGGGCGGGGCGGCGGCCAGCACGATGTCGGCGGCGCGGGCCAGCGGCGTGTCCGCCCGGGTCAGGGCCACGGTGGTGGCGCCGTATTGCCGGGCGATCTCGACGCTCTCCACCAGGTCGCGGAAGCGGCCGGAGTTGCAGATCGCCAGCACGCAGTCGCCGGGGCCGAGCGTAGCGGCCGACATGCGCTGCAGCTGGGCGTCGGCGTGGAAATCGGTCGGAAGGTCGAGGCGGAAGAAGCGCAGATAGGCGTCGAACCCGACCGCGTGCGAGCCGCCGCCGACGCCGTAGATGTCGAGCCGGCGCGCCCTGGCGATCGCCTCGATCGCCTGGCGCAGCGGCTGCGGATCAAGCTGGTTGCGCACGGCCGTCACCGCCTCGATCACGCTGTCCAGCACCCGGTCGGCCAGCTGGGCGACGTCGTCCGGCGGAGCGCCGGCCCCCGTGGCGTCAGATGGCGGGCGGCGCTCGAGATAGGGGCTGGCGACGGCCAGGTTCTGCGCCAGCCGCACCTTGAAGTCGCGCACGCTGTCGCAGCCCAGCGCCCGGCAGAAGCGGGTGACCGAGGGCTCGCTGACCTGCGCGCGACGCGCCAGCTCGGCGATGCTGGCGCGGGTGGCGAAGCCGGGATCGGCCAGCACCGCCTCGGCCACGCGCTGCTCGGACGGCCGCAGCGAGGCCTCCATGCGGCGCAGGCGCGAGACGATGTCGACCACATAGGCCATCAGAAGAAGGTCCGGATGGCGCCCGAGACGCGGTAGTCGTCCTCCACCACCATCATCACCTGCCATTTGTCGAAGGTGGTGCAGGGGTGGGAGATGCCGCAGCAGACCAGGTCGCCGACCTGCGGGTCGAAGCCCTCGGCCAGCTTCAGATAGGCGTGCTGGTCGTTCATCGCGGTCAGCACCGCGCCGGCCGGCACCGGCCGCGCGGCGGCGGCGCCGACGGGTCGCCACAGGGTCGGGATCGGCAGCTCGATGTCGTAGGAGACGTCGCGCTTGCCCATGGTCAGCAGGGCCAGGCCGGGCTCCGGCCGCGACTGCACCATCGACCAGACCTCCAGCGCCGGCACCAGGTCGCCGTGGCGGCGCCAATCGGCCGGGATGCGGCGGACGATGTGCTCGAACAGCCGGGTGTACTGGCCGGAATCATGGGTCAGGTAGCAGCCGCTGCGCACCACCACCTGCACCGGGCGCGACAGCCGCACCTCGGCCAGCTTGCGGGCGACGATGTCGTAATAGGCCGAGCCGCCGGCGCTCAGCAGCACCGGCTCGGCGGTGAACAGGCCGGCGCCGTCGATCTCCGCCGCCACCGCCGCCAGCCGGTCGAGGAAGCCGGTCACGGCGATCTCGTC
>NZ_JANX01000390.1 GCF_000767795.1 Inquilinus limosus MP06
CGGCCGAGGCGATGCGCGCGGCGCTGGCCGAGGTCGAGGTCAAGGCGCCGGCCGTGCCGGTGGTGGCCAACGTCACCGCAGCGCCGGTCACCGCGCCGGACGAGATCCGCCGCCTGCTGGTCGAGCAGGTCACCGGCACCGTGCGCTGGCGCGAGAGCGTGCTTTACATGAAATCCGCGGGCGTGCAGGAACTGGTCGAGCTCGGGGCCGGCAAGGTGCTGGCCGGCCTCGCCAAGCGCATCGATCGCGACCTCGCCGCGGTGTCGCTGCAGACGCCCGAGGAGATCGACGCCTGGGTCGCATCCACCGGCGCCTGAACCGCAAGGCCTGACGCACAAGGGAAGAGAGCATGTTCGATCTGAACGGCAAGTCCGCGCTCGTCACCGGCGCCTCGGGCGACATCGGCCGCGCCATCGCGACCCTGCTGCATGCCCAGGGCGCCGTCGTGGCTCTGTCCGGCACCAAGGTCGAGAAGCTGGAGGCGCTGGCCCGTGAGCTGGGCGAGCGCGCCCATGTCACGCCGGGCGACCTGTCGAGCGCAGAGGGCGCCGAATCGGTGGCCAAGGCGGCCGAGGCGGCGACCGGCGGCCTCGACATCCTGGTCAACAATGCCGGCCTGACCCGCGACGGCCTGGCGATGCGGATGAAGGACGAGGATTTCGAGACCGTCCTCAACGTCAATCTGGTGTCCGGCTTCCGCCTGGCCCGCGCGGCGCTGCGCGGCATGATGAAGAAGCGCTGGGGCCGGATCGTGTCGATCACCTCGATCGTCGGCCAGACCGGCAATCCCGGCCAGGCGAACTACGCGGCGTCCAAGGCCGGCCTGACCGGCATGACCAAGGCCCTGGCCCAGGAGGTCGCGAGCCGCGGCATCACCGTCAACTGCGTCGCCCCGGGCTTCGTCACCAGCGCCATGACCGATGCGCTGAACGACGAGCAGAAGGCGCGGATCTCCGCCACCATCCCGATGGGGCGGATGGGCGAGCCGGCGGAGATCGCCGCCGCGGTCCTGTATCTGGCCAGCAACGAAGCGGCCTATGTCACCGGCCAGACCATCCATGTGAATGGCGGGATGGCGATGGTTTGAGGTCGCCTGGACTGGACATGGCCAGATGCTTGGCCATGTTCGATCAGGTGTGTTATGTGACCGCGGGTTACGGGGCGGTCACTCGTGCGGGGGTTCAGCACTGCGGAATACAGCCCCGTTCCGCTCTCTTGAAAGGTAGAACGAATGAGCGACATCGCCGAGCGCGTTAAGAAGATCGTCGTCGAGCATCTCGGCGTCGAAGAAGGCAAGGTCACCGAGTCGGCCAGCTTCATCGACGATCTGGGCGCCGACAGCCTCGACACCGTCGAGCTGGTCATGGCGTTCGAGGAGGAGTTCGGCTGCGAGATTCCGGACGACGCGGCCGAGAAGATCCTCACGGTGAAGGATGCGATCCAGTTCATCGAAGCGCATTCGGCCGGCTGATCGCAGGCCCTTGCCACACGTTCCGCCGCAGAACCGGATGAAATGATGCGACGTGTCGTAATCACCGGCATGGGGATGGTCACGCCTCTCGGTGCCGGTGTGAAGACCAATTGGGATCGACTGATCGCCGGCCAGTCCGGCATCGGGGCGATCTCGACCTTCGACGTCTCGGATCTGCCGGCGCGGATCGCGGGCATGGTGCCGCGCGGCACCGGCCCGGGTGATTTCGACGTCGACGGCGCGGTCCCGCCCAAGGACCAGCGCAAGAACGACGTCTTCATCCATTACGCGATCGCCGCGGCCAATGAGGCAATCGCGAATTCGGGATGGCAGCCGCCGAACGACGAGGCGCGCGACCGCACCGGCGTCATGATCGGCTCGGGCATCGGCGGCCTGCAATGGATCGCCGAGGGCTCGCTGACCCTGGAGGAGAAGGGGCCCCGCCGGATCTCCCCCTTCTTCATCCCGGCGGCGCTGATCAACCTGGCGTCCGGCCAGGTCTCGATCCAGCACGGCTTCCGCGGTCCGAACCATGCCGTGGTCACGGCCTGCTCGACCGGTGCGCACGCGATCGGCGACGCGGCGCGGCTGATCATGTGGGACGATGCCGACGTCATGGTGGCGGGCGGGGCGGAGGCGGCGGTGTGCCGGCTCGGGCTCGCCGGCTTCGCCGCGGCCCGGGCGCTGTCCACCGGCTACAACGAGACTCCCGACCGGGCCTCGCGCCCCTATGACAAGGGCCGCGACGGCTTCGTCATGGGCGAGGGCGCCGGCGTGGTCGTGCTCGAGGAGCTGGAGCACGCCAAGGCGCGCGGCGCGACGATCTATGCCGAGGTGGTGGGCTACGGCCTGTCGGGCGACGCCCACCACATCACCGCCCCGCCGGAAGACGGCAATGGCGGTTTCCGGGCGATGTCGGCTGCGCTGAAGCGGGCCGGGCTGACGCCGTCGGACATCGACTACGTCAACGCCCACGGCACCTCGACGCCGCTCGGCGACGAGATCGAGCTCGGCGCGGTCAAGCGCCTGTTCGGCAACGCGATCGAGACAGTCTCGATGTCCTCGACCAAGTCGGCGATCGGGCATCTGCTCGGCGCGGCCGGCGCGGTCGAGGCGATCTATTCGGTGCTGGCGGTCAACCACGATGTGGTGCCGCCGACGCTGAACCTCGAGGACCCGTCGGACAGCTGCCTCGGCGTCGACCTGGTGCCGAAGCAGGCCAAGGAGCGGCCGGTGCGCGCCGCGCTGTCGAACAGCTTCGGCTTCGGCGGGACCAACGCGTCGCTGATCTTCCGCGAGTATCCCTGAGGGTATGCTTCGGGCCCTTGCCCGCGCGCTTGCCTTCCTGGTGGTCCTGGCGGCCGTCATCGGCGGCGGCGTCGCCTGGTTTCTCCATGCCTACCGCGCGCCGGGGCCGCTGACCGCCCCGGCGACGCTTGTCATCGAGCGCGGCAGCGGCCTGACCGCGATCGCGGCACAGCTCGAGACGGCGGGGGTGATCGAGAACCGCTGGGTGTTCCTGGCGGGAACGGCGCTGGAGGGCGGCGACCGCAGCCTGAAGGCCGGGGAGTACGCCTTCGCGGCCGGGATCTCGCCGGCCGACGCGGCCGACCTGCTGGCCCGCGGCAGCAACGTCTCGCACAAGATCACAGTCGCCGAAGGCCTGACCTCGGCCGAGATCGCGGCCCTGGTCCAGGGCGAGCCGCTGCTGACCGGCGAGGTCGGGGACATCCCGGCCGAAGGCTCGCTGCTGCCGGAGACCTACCAGTTCATCCGCGGCGATACCCGCGCGGCCGTGATCGACCGAATGCGCAAGGCAATGCGGCAGGAGCTGGACGCGCTGTGGGCCAAGCGGGCCAACGGCCTGCCGTTCAAATCGCCGCAGGAGGCCGTCACCCTGGCCTCGATCGTGGAGAAGGAGACCGGCGTGCCCGCCGAACGGCCGACGGTCGCCAGCGTGTTCCTGAACCGGCTGCAGGCCGGCATGCCGCTGCAGGCCGACCCGACCGTGATCTATGCCCTGACCCAGGGCAGGAAGCCGTTGGGCCGCGCGCTGACCCGGGCCGACTGGAAGCTGGAGTCGCCCTACAACACCTATCTCGTGGCAGGCCTGCCGCCGGGGCCGATCGCCAATCCTGGGCGCGACGCACTTGCCGCAGTGCTCAAGCCGGCGGTTACGGACTATTATTACTTCGTAGCCGACGGGTCCGGCGGGCACGTCTTCGCCCGGACGCTCGAGGAGCACAATCGCAACGTCGCCGAATGGCAGAAGCGACGGCAGGCCACCCCGCCGACTTCCGGCGACGCGGCCCCGGACACCGGAGACAAGACGCCTTGAACGGTAAAGACCCCCATCTTCTGCACACGATCCGCGGGGTCCTGGTGCCGATTCATCCGGCCGGCTACCCGTTCATCGGCGTGTTCGCCGTGGTCACCGTGATCCTGTTCATGATCTGGGAGCCGCTGGGCTGGTTCGGCGTGCTGGCGACCGCCTGGTGCATCTATTTCTTCCGCCATCCGCCGCGGGTGACGCCGAACCGGCCAGACCTGGTGGTGGCGCCGGCCGACGGTGTGGTGCAGATGGTGGTGCAGGCGGTGCCCCCGGCCGAGCTCGGCCTCGGCAGCCGGCCGCTGACCCGGGTCAGCATCTTCCTCAACGTCTTCAACGTGCATGTGAACCGGGTGCCGGCCGACGGCGCGGTGATCGACGTGAAGTACCGCCCAGGCAAGTACCTGAACGCCAATCTGGAGAAGGCCAGCGAGGAGAATGAGCGCTGCGCCGTCTCGCTGCGCCTGCCGGACGGGCGGATCATGGTGTTCGTCCAGATCGCGGGGCTGGTGGCCCGGCGCATCATCTGCGACCTGTCGCCCGGCCAGCCGGTGGTGGCGGGCGAGACCTACGGCCTGATCCGCTTCGGCAGCCGCACCGACATCTACCTGCCGGACGGGGTCGAGCCGCTGGTTTCGGTCGGACAGACCATGATCGGCGGCGAGACCGTGCTGGCCGACCTGGTGGCCGCCACCGTCGCCAATCCGGTGGCCATCGCGCGATGATGAGGCCCGAGCATCGCCAGCGCCGGCGGCCGTTCCGCCGCCGCCCGGTCGTCCGCATCCGCGGCCTGACGATCAACCGGCTGCTGCCGAACATCCTGACCACGCTGGCGCTGTGCGCCGGCCTGACCGGCATCCGCTACGCCGTGCATGAGCGGTGGGAGCAGGCGGTGACGGCGATCCTGGTGGCGGCGGTGCTGGATGGCCTCGACGGCCGCGTCGCCCGGCTGCTGCGCGGGTCGAGCAAGTTCGGGGCGGAGTTGGACAGCCTGGCCGACATCGTCAGCTTCGGCGTCAGTCCGGCGATCATCCTCTATCTGTGGATGATGCAGGATGCCGGCAGCCTGGGCTGGGTGGCGGTGATGGCCTATGCCGTCTGCGCCGCGCTGCGCCTGGCGCGCTTCAATACGGCGCTGGACGACACCACCCTGCCGCCCTTCGCCTACAATTACTTCACCGGTGTGCCGGTGCCTGCGGGCGCCATGCTGATCCTGATGCCGCTGATGATCAGCTTCGAATTCTCGTCCGGGTTCTGGGCGGCGCCGCTGCTGGTCGGACTGTGGACCGTCTTCGTGGCGCTGCTGCTGGTCAGCCGGATCCCGACCTTCTCGATGAAGGTGGTGCGGATCCCGCAGGAATATATCGTGCCGGTGCTGGTCGGGGTCGGGCTGGTGGCCACGCTGCTGGTCACCGCCACCTGGCCGACGCTGGTCGCGCTCGGCCTGATCTATGTCGGCAGCATGTTCTTCAGCGTCCGGCGCTACGCCCATCTCAAGCGCCAGGCGGCGCTGATGATGGGTGAGCTGGACGAGGAGGAGGCGGCGCCGGCGGCCGTCCCGGCGCAGCAGCCTCCGGACCGGCCGGATCAGCCGAACGCGGCGTAGGCCACCAGCAGCAGGGCGAAGGTCGTCGCCACCCAGCCGACGATGGTCACGATCTCGCGGATCAGGTCGAACGGGCTGTCGATATCGTCGTCGTCGTGAATCAGGTGCATGGTCGTGCTCTCGCAATTCGCGAGGACACCATGCCCGGTCCCGCGTGAACGCACCGTGACGGCAGTCACACCCGCATGACGCGGCGGATCAGGGCGTCGCCCCAGGCTGCGGGCAGGGCCGCCAGGACCTGGGTGCCGGCATGGATCGGCCAGGGGAAGGCGATCAGCGGCCGGCCGCGCTGCAGCCCGCGTCGGATCGCCGTCGCCGCGGCGTCGGCCTCCATCAGCATCGGCATCGGGAACGGGGCGCCGTCGGTCATCGGCGTGCGGATGAAGCCGGGGCAGATCACCGAGACCCGCACGCCGCGCGGCCGCAACTCGACCCGCAGCGCCTCGCCATACACCCGCACCGCGGCCTTCGAGGCGGTGTAGGAACCCATGCCGGGAAAGCCGCGGAAGCCGGCCAGGGAGCTCATCAGCGCGATCTGCCCGGCGCCGCGCGCCGCCATGCGCGGCCGGATCGGGTCGATGGTGTTGAGCACGCCGTCAAGATTGACCGCCAGGATCCGACGGCCCTTCGCCGCCGCGTCGGCCCCCTCGGCACTGCCCGGGGCCACGCCGGC
>NZ_JANX01000391.1 GCF_000767795.1 Inquilinus limosus MP06
GCCGCTGGGCCAGACCGACGGCCAGCGCGCCATCGCCGCGCTGATGCCAGCGGTGGAGGCGGCGGCCGCCCGCGCCGCTTCCCTGCCCGATGGCGACCCCTTCACCCAGTGCGGCGGCCTGGCCGTCGCCGCCGACATCGCATCGATGCAGCACGAGACCCAGTATACGAGGTTGTTCCGCACATGACCCAGAACGGACCTTTGCGCGTCGGCATCGGCGGGCCCGTCGGCTCCGGCAAGACGGCGCTGATGGACGCGCTCTGCCGCGCCTTCCGCGACCGCTACGACATCGCGGCCATCACCAACGACATCTACACCAAGGAGGATGCGGAGTTCCTGAACCGCGCCGGGTCGCTGTCCTCCGACCGCATCCTGGGAGTGGAGACCGGCGGCTGCCCGCACACCGCGATCCGCGAGGACGCCTCGATCAACCTGGCGGCGGTGGCGGAGATGCGGCGCCGTTTCCCGGGCCTCGACCTGGTGCTGATCGAATCCGGCGGCGACAACCTCGCCGCGACCTTCAGCCCGGAGCTGGCGGACATCACCATCTACGTCATCGACGTCTCGGCCGGCGACAAGATCCCGCGCAAGGGCGGGCCGGGCATCACCCGGTCGGACCTGCTGGTGATCAACAAGACCGACCTGGCGCCCCTGGTCGGCGCCTCGCTCGAGGTGATGGACCGCGACGCCCGCAAGATGCGCGGCGACCGGCCTTTCGTCTTCGCCCGGGTGCGCGGCGGCGACGGCGTGGCCGAGATCGCGGCGTTCATTGAGAAGGCGGGCGGGCTGCATCGCTAGCCGATTGCCGCCGCCTTCACCTGATGGAGTTGTCCTGGTCGAAATGAACGGAAGCGATCTGGAGCCCGGATGCCGGGTTCCGGGCGCTGGCCGGTCGAGATTGGCACCCTCGGGCCGGGTCCGTGCTCTGCAGGCGAACGCCGGATCCCCGATCGGCTGAGGGCAAGCTCATAGCGGCGATAATCCGGAGACGGGCAGGCCGTATGCCGGACGATGCGCCTGCCATCCTCAGGCCGCAGCCTGGCTGATCACGGCGCAGGCGCGCTTCAGGGCGTCGAGGGCGTCCATCAGCCGGGCCTCCTGGCCGTGCCGCTTGATGCAAGTGATGATGATGCTGGCGACGGCATGGCCGTTGCGGTCGAGGATCGGACAGCAGATGTCGGTCAGGCCGACGAAGTCGCGGCTCTCATGCAGCTCGAAGCCGCGGCCGCGGATGCCGTCCAGCGACGCCCGCAGCTCCTCTTCGGTCACCCGGCCCTGGGCCTGCGGCAGGCTCTCGCGGATCAGGCGCTGCTGCACCTCCGGCGGCTGGAAGGCGACGATCACCTGGCCTGAGGTCGCGTCCACCGCCGGCCGGTTGAAGCCGAGATTGAGGGTGAAGCTGATGTCCGGCTCGCCGGAGACCGAGGCCAGCACGACGGTGCGGCCGCGATACAGCACCACCAGATGGGCGGAATGGCCGGTTTCGGCGGCCAGCGCGTTCATCACCGGCACCGCCTCGGTCACCAGGTTGCGCACCCGCGGCGTGCGCAGCCCCAGCGAGAACAGCCGGTTGGTCAGGGTCAGGTCGTCGCTGGCCGGGTCGCGGGCGAGATAGTCCCGCTCCAGCAGCACCATCACCATGCGGAAGATCTCGCTCTTCGACCGGCCCAGCTCGTCGGCGATCCGGGTCAGCGACAGCGGCTCGTCCCGGCTGGCCAGCAGCTCCAGGATGTCCAGGCCCTTCTCCAGCGCCGGCGCCGAATAGGCCGCCTTCTTCTCCGTCACATCCAACCCCCAGGCGAATCCGGGCGGGACTGTATCGCTGCCGCCGGCGTTCCGATGAATGTTTTATATATGATGTTGACACCATCAGTAAAACAACCCTAGCGTTCTCCCAATGGCGGCCCAGACCGCCCGCAGGAGGCGCAGCGTGGAAAGCATCGAGACCGTGGCAGTGGGATCGAGCAGGGGCGGGCCGGCCGCGCGCCGCAGCACCGCCTTCACCGATATCGACTTCGACCGGCCGGGCCGGCAGGTCGGCTTCTTCCACATCCCGCAATCGCCGGACGACGATGCCTGGGGCACCGTGCGCATCCCGCTGGCGGTGATCGCCAACGGCACCGGGCCGACCGTGATCCTGGAGGGCGGCAACCACGGCGACGAGTACGAGGGGCCGATCACCCTCGGCGAGATCATCCGCGACCTCGACCCCGGCACGATCCAGGGCCGGCTGATCCTGATCCCGGCGATCAACCTGCCGGCCGTGGTGGCCGGCAAGCGCACCTCGCCGGTCGACGGGCTGAACTTCAACCGCACCTTCCCGGGCGATCCGGCCGGCACCATCACCCGGCAGATCTCGGCCTATGTGCAGGACGTGCTGTTGCCTCTGGGCGACGCCTTCCTCGACCTCCATTCCGGCGGTTCCTCGCTCGACATCCTGCCCAGCGCGATCGTCGAGCCGGCGCCCGATCCGGCGCATCAGCGGCGCAACATCGACGCCGTGCTGGCCTTCGGCGCGCCGATCACCGTGGTGGTCGATAATCTGGGCGAGCCGCGCACCGCCACCGCCGCCGCCGTCGCCGCCGGGCTGACCGTGGTCGGCACCGAGATGGCGGGGGCGGGCACCGTGTCGCTCGACGCGCTCGACATCTGCCGCCGCGGCGTGCGCGGCGTGCTGGCCCATCTCGGCGTGCTCGACCCGTCCTTCGCCGCGCCGCGTCGGCCCGACCCGAAGGTCTACGAGGTGGCGGGCGCGCCCTCCTATGTCCTCGCCGGCGACGACGGGGTGTTCGAGCCCTATCACCGCAACGGCACGGAGGTGCGGACCGGACAGCCGGCCGGACGCATCCATTTCCTGCACGATCCTGGACGCGCGCCGGCCGAGCTGCGCTACGGCGCCGACGGCATCGTCTATGCCCGCCGCCAACCAGGCCGGGTGCGGCCCGGCAATTGCTGCCTGGTCGTCGCCTCGCCCTATCGCGGGAGCCTCGGATGATCGGGTTGCACGACATCACCGCGGCGGCCGACAGGATCCGCGGCCATGTCCGGCGCACCCCGCTGGTCCGCGCCGACCAGCTGCTGCAGGCGCCGGCAGCGGCGCCGCTGTGGCTCAAGCTGGAATGCCTGCAGGTCACCGGCTCGTTCAAGGCGCGCGGCGCGACCAACCGCCTCCTGGCCGCGGACCCGGCGACGCTGGCCCGCGGCATCGTCACCGCCTCGGGCGGCAATCACGGCCTGGCCGTGGCGCGGGCCGGGCACCTCGCCCGGGTGCAGACCACTGTCTTCCTGCCCGGCAACGCCTCTCCGGCCAAGCGCGCCAAGCTGGCCGGCTGGGGCGCCGAGGTGCGGATCGAAGGCACGGTGTGGGACGACTCTGACCGCGCCGCCCGTGCCTTTGCCGAGGAGACGGGGGCCGTGTACTTCCACCCCTTCGCCGATCCCGAGGTGGTGGCGGGGCAGGGCACGGTGGCGCTGGAGATCGCCGAGGAGCTGCCGGAGGCCAGCCTGTTCCTGATCGCGATCGGCGGCGGCGGCCTGGCCGCCGGAATGGCGACGGCGATCCGGGCGCTCCACCCGAAGGCGCGGATCATCGGCATCGAGCCGGTCGGCTCCCCGACCCTGCGCGCCAGCCTGGATGCGGGCCAGGTGGTCACCCTCGACGCCGTCACCACGGCGGTGCCGACCATGGCCTGCGGCCGCACCGATCCGCGCATCTTCGACATCATCCGCCGCAGCGTCGACGAGGTGGTGCTGATCGAGGACCGCGACATGGAGCGGGCGGCGAAATGGCTGTGGTTCGAGCTCGGCCTCGCCGCCGATCTCAGCGGCGCCGCCTCGGTCGCGGCGCTGCAATCCGGCCGGGTGGCGCCGCGCGACGGCGACGTGGTCTGCGGCCTGGTCTGCGGCGCCGGAACGGACGGCCTCGCCGCCTGAAGGCGGGGCCCGGAGGGCAAAGCCCTCCCAAGAACAACAGGTGCAACCGAGGCTTCACAGGAGAGGACGAGACCATGATCAAGCATGTGCTGTCGGGCGTGGCCCTCACCGCGGTCCTGGCCCTGTCGGGCCTCGCATCCGCCGCCGAGCCGGTGCTCGGACTCGCCGCCATCGACCTGCAGAACTCCTTCTTCGTGCGGATGAAGGAGGCGGGCGACACCGCGGCCGCGGATTACGGCGTCAAGGCCACCTGGCAGAGCGCCGAGGGCAGCCTGGAGAAGCAGGTCGCCATCATCGAGAACTTCATCAACCAGAAGGTCGACGCCATCCTGGTCGACCCGCTGGACAGGAACGCCCTGCTGCCGGTGATCAAGAAGGCCGAGGCCGCCAAGATCCCGGTCATCACCATGGGCAACAAGGTCGAGGGCGGCTGGAACTATTCCACGCTGTATCCGGACCAGGAGAACATGTCGATGGTGGCCCGTGCCCTCGGCCAGACCCTGGGCGGCGAGGGCGAGGTCGGCCTGCTGGTCGGCACCCGCGGCAACTTCGTTTCCGACACCCGCGAGAAGGCTTTCACCGAGACCCTTGCCAAGGAGTTCCCGAACATCAAGCTGGTCGGCATCCAGCCCACCGGCTGGGATTCGGCCAAGGCCACCGACGCGGCGCAGACCTGGCTGACGACCTATCCCGACCTCAAGGCCGTCGGCTGCATCTCGGATTCGATGTGCCTCGCCGCCAGCGCCGTCGCCCAGGCGATGGACCGCAAGCTGCTCTATGCCGGCTATGACGGCGACGAGGAGATGCACCCGCTGCTCGAGGACGGGTCGATGGTGATGGACGTGCTGACCGGCGCCTACCGCGTCGGCTACTGGAACATCGCGGTCGCGGCGCGGCTGGCCAAGGGCGAGAGCATGCCCAAGGACCTGTACATGCCGACCTATTTCGTCACCTCCGACGCCACCGCCCAGGCGCTGGCCGGCAAGGGGCTGAAATTCGAGCACATCACGCCGGAAGCCGCGACCAAGGCGGCCAAGGCTTACACCGAGCAGCTGGGGCCGAAGCAGCCGGTCTCCGCCATGACCGTCGGCCAGTGACCGGAGGGGCGAAGGGCAGGGAGTGGGCCATGTCTCCGAAACCGGCGGATGCCGCGGCGGCGCGGCGCCTGTCGCTGGCCGGCGCGGGCTTCGGCAACGACCTGGTGCTGGCCGGGCTGATCCTGCTGGTGCTGGTCGGCTTCGGCATCGCCGGGCCCGGCTTCCTGTCCTTCGCCAACCTCGTCTCGATCGGCCAGCAGACGGCGGTGATCGCCATCGTCGGCTTCGCCATGACCGCGGTGATCATCGCCCGCGGCATCGACATCTCGGTCGGCAGCACGCTGGCGATCTCCGGCATCGTCGCCGCCCAGGCCTATGGCGCCACCGGGTCGCCACTCCTCGGCATCCTGGCGGCGCTGGCCGCGGGCGGCGCCGTCGGGCTCATCAACGGCCTCTTGATCAGCGCCGTCGGCATCAGCCCGTTCATCGCCACCCTGGCGACGCTCGCGGCGGGGAAGGGGGCGGCGCTCAGCCTGTCCGGCGCCTCCAGCATCCCGGTCGACAGCCCGATGCTGCTCTGGGCCGGCAGCGCCGACATCGCAGGCTTCCCCGCGTCGTTGCTGCTGGCGCTCCTGCTGCTCGCCGGCTGGTGGGCGCTGCTGCACCGCACGGTGCTGGGCCGCTGGATCTTCGCTGTCGGCGGCAATGCCGGCGCGGCCCGGGCCTCGCTGATCCCGGTCCGCACCGTGCAGACCCTGACCTATGTCCTGGCCGGCATGTCGGCCGGGCTCGGCGCCGTGGTCATCATCGGCCGGCTCGGTTCGGCCCAGCCGCTGGCCGGCACCGGCCTCGAATTCGCGGCGATCACCGCCGCCATCGTCGGCGGCACCAAGCTGTCGGGCGGCGAGGGCGGCGTCACCGGCACGGCGCTGGGCGCGCTGCTGCTCGGCGCCATCAACACCGGCCTGTCTTTTCTGCAGGTGCCGCAGCAGGCGATCTACATCGTCACCGGCGGTCTCGTCCTGTTTGCGGTGCTGCTGAGCCAGCGCGACCGG
>NZ_JANX01000392.1 GCF_000767795.1 Inquilinus limosus MP06
CCACCACGCCGATCCGCTCGCCCGGGGCCGGGCGGTAGCGGCCGGACAGGAGGGCCGCGAAGGCCGCGGCCCCGCCGGGCTCGGCCACCACGCGAAGCCCGGCCCACAGCGCGCGCTGGGCCTCTCGGATCGCGTCGTCGGTCACCAGCGCCGTGGCGGCCACATGCTGCCGCACCACCGGAAACACCCGCTCGCCGATCCGCTTCGGCGCCAGGCTGTCGGCGGCGATGCCGCCGGTCGGGGCATCCACCGGCCGGCCGGCCTCGAAGGCCTCGTGCAGGGTGGGCGAGGCCTCGGGCTCGATCCCGACGACTTTTACGCGGCCGGCATACCAGGCAGCGATGCCGCCGATCAGGCCGCCGCCGCCGACCCCGACCAGCACGGTGTCGACCTCCGGCGCCTGGCTCTCCAGCTCCAGCGCCAGCGTGCCCTGGCCCAGCATGGTCTCGGCCTGGTCGAAGGCGTGCACCGACAGGGCGCCGGTTTCCGCCACCCAGGCGTCGCAGGCGGCCAGGGCGTCGGCATAGCGGTCGCCGCCCACCACCAGATCGGCGCCGGTGCGGCGGATGCGCTCGATCTTGGCGGGGGAGGAGATGGACGGCACGAAGATCCGCGCCGGCAGACCCAGCGACGCCGCGGCATGGGCCACGGCCGCGCCGTGATTGCCGCCCGAGGCGGCGGCGACGCCGACCGCCGGCACGTCGCGGGTCAGCAGGTTGGCGAAGGCGCCGCGGGTCTTGAACGACCCGGCATGCTGCAGCAGCTCCAGCTTCAGGGTGATGGCGCCCGCCTCGATGCCGAAATCGCGGCCTGCCGCCTCGACCACCGGCGTGCGGCGGATATGCGGCCGGATCACCGGCTCGATCCGCGCGATGCCGTCGCGGTCCACCTGCTGCATGTCCCGTCTCCCGTTTCGGATCGGTGTTCGGCCAAGGAATTCGTCGGATTGCTAATTACCTATCCGCCTGGGCGGCGACAGGCAAGCCCGAATCGTCCGGGCAGGGCAGGGGCAAAGAAAGGGGTATATGCCCCTTGACGCGAAATGGGCCTATGCACCATATCCCGCTCCATGAAGACCGAGCGCAACACCAGGGAAGGCGCCCTGGCCTGCAACGCCACCGCGATGCGCAAGGCGTCGCGGCGGATCGCGCAGCTCTACGACGACGCGCTGGCGCCCGCCGGGCTGCGCTCGACCCAGTTCGCCATCCTGGCCGAGTTGCACGAGCTGGGGGACAAGACGCCGACCCTGGCGGAACTGGCCGCGGCCCTGGTGGTCGACCGCTCCGCCCTCGGCCACACGCTGCGGCCGCTGGAGCGGGACGGCCTCGTCGTCCTGAAGGCGGGCATCGAGGACCGGCGCCGCCGCCACATCGTGCTGACGGCGCGGGGCCTCGCCAAGCTGCAGCAGGCCCTCGGCCTGTGGGAGGCGGCGCAGGCCCGGTTCCACGCCGTCTTCGGCCAGAGCGAGGCCGAGGCGCTGCGCGGCGCGCTGCTCGACATCGCCTATGACGAGCGGCTGGGCACGCTGAAGGACTGAGTTTCGCATCGGAGGACGAGCCGCCGGCCGTCACCTTTCATCAATAGAAATGGGCATATGCCCTTTCTGAAGGAGAGCATCATGAGCACCACCGGCAACACCACCGCCCTGATCACCGGCGCCTCCTCGGGCATCGGCGCGATCTATGCCGACCGTCTGGCCAAGCGCGGCCACGACCTGATCCTGGTCGCCCGCAATGCCGGGCGCCTCGGCGCGCTGGCGCGGCGCCTGACCGCCGAGACCGGCCGGACGGTGACGCCGCTGGCCGCCGACCTGACCGACAAGGACAATCTGCGCGAAGTCGAGGAGGTGCTGCGGACCGATCCGCGCATCGGCGTGCTGGTCAACAATGCCGGCTTCGGCTCCGCGGCCCCGCTGCTGCAGGCCGATGTCGACGCGATGCAGTCGATGATCGACGTCAACGTCACGGCGCTGACCCGGCTGACCTATGCGGCGGTGCCCGGCTTCGTCGCCCGCGGCGGCGGCACGGTGATCAATATCTCCTCGATCGTCGCCGTGGCGCCGGAACTGCTGAACGGCGTGTATGGCGGCAGCAAGGCCTTCGTCCTGGCCTTCAGCCAGCAGCTGCGCCATGAGCTCGAGGCCAAGGGCATCCGCGTCCAGGCGGTGCTGCCCGGCCCCACCTCGACCGAGTTCTGGGACATCGCCGGCGCGCCCATCGTCGCCCTGCCGCAGCAGATCCAGCAGCGGATGATGCGGGCCGAGGACCTGGTCGACGCGGCGCTGGCCGGCTTCGACCAGGGCGAGGTCGTGACCATCCCGGCGCTGCCGGAGATCAAGGATTGGGACGCGGTCGAGACCGCCCGCCGGGCGCTGGCGCCGAACCTGTCCAATGCGGCCCCGGCGGCGCGCTACGGCTTGTGAGGCCTCGGGCTAGGGCGGCGTCAGCGAATGGACGAAGTCGCTGATGCCGCCCAGCGTGATCTGGGTGCCGACGCAGAGCAGCAGGAAGGCCATCAGCCGCGATAACACCCGCACCTGCGACTGGCCGAGCAGCGCCACCAGCCGGTCGGCCGAGGAGTAGGCGACCCAGACGCCGGCGGAGATCGCCAGCGCCGCGGCCGAGGCGCCGAGCACGAAGGGCAGGAAATCCGGCTGCCCGACCGGCAGGTTCGAGCCGATGGCGATGGCGACCGAGATGGTGCCCGGGCCGGTGGTGAAGGGCATGGTCAGCGGATAGAAGGCGACGGCGTCGATGCCCTCCGCCTCCGACGCCTGCTCCTGCTTCCGCTCCTCCTGCTGCTCGGGCGATTGCAGCAGCCGCCAGGCGCTGGCGGCGACGATCAGCCCGCCGGCGATGCGCAGGGCGGACAGGCTGATGCCGAAGAAGCTGAGGACATAGGCGCCGCCCCACAGCGCGCCGAGCATCACCAGGGCGGAGTAGACGCCGATCTTCCGCGCCAGGGTCAGGCGCTCGCCATGCGACCGCGCGGCGGTGATCTGGCTGAAGATCAGGGCGGCCCCGATCGGGTTGACGATCGAGAACAGGGCGGAGAGCGTGAGCAGGAAGGTCTGGATCGAACCGCTCATCCGCGACTCCGAGGTGGTGCCGACAGCCTGACCGATCTTCCCGCCCGGCCGCAACTGTCCGATCGGTGAGCCGATCCCGGGACGGCGGCATTGCGGGAGTTGCGTCGGGAGCGCCTGTCGCTTTAGCTGGGGCATGCGCCCGCCCGACTGGCCCGATCCGGATGTGCTGCGTTTCGTCCCGCATGGCGCGCAACGCCTTCGGTCGGCGATGACCGATGCCGAGCTGTCCGGCCTCGATGCCGCGCTTGCCGGCCTGCCGCCGGATCGCGCCGGCATCAGGTTGCGAGGAAACATCGCCTTGCAGCCCCTTCTAGCGAAGGATGGGCCCGTCGGCGCCGCAGCGGCCTCGATCCTGGGCGATGCGGCCCGGCCGGTCCGGGCTATCCTGTTCGACAAGACCCCGGCCGCCAATTGGGCGCTCGCCTGGCACCAGGATCGGACCGTCGCGGTGACCCGGCGCGTCGAGGTCGACGGCTTCGGGCCCTGGACGGTCAAAGACGGCCTGCAACATGTGGCCCCGCCCTTCGCGGTGCTGGCCGGCATGGTCACGCTGCGCGTCCATCTCGACCCCGTGCCGATGACCAATGCGCCGCTGCTGGTGGCGCCGGGATCGCACCGCCTCGGCCGCGTCGCGGCGGCGAAGGTGCCGGATGCCGTCCGCCGCTGCGGCATCGCGGCCTGCATCGCCGAGGCCGGGGATATCTGGCTGTATGCGACGCCGATCCTGCATGCCTCGGAAGCGGCGCGGCAGCCGGCCCGCCGGCGGGTGCTGCAGGTGGATTTCGCCGCCGGCCCGCTGCCGGGCGGTCTTGAATGGGCCGGTCTTTGAGCCGGGAGGGCCGACGGATGACCCGGGAAGCTGGATGGATCGTCGTCCTCAACGGCGCCCCGCGATCGGGGAAGTCGAGCATCGTCGCTGCGATCCAGGGCTGGGACGACGGGCCCTGGATGAATCTGGGCGTCGATGTCCATGCCCGGCACGTCACGCCGCCCGGCTACCGGCCGGGTCTCGGGCTGCGGCCCGGCGGCGAGCGGCCGGAGATCGAGGCCTGGGTGCCGGTGTTCTATGCCGGGCTCTATGAGTCGATCGCCGCCCATAGCCGGCTCGGTCTGAACGTCGTGGCCGATCTCGGCCATCACGACGCCTATTCCGAACCGCTCGGCATCCTGCGCGATTGCGCCCGGCGCCTGCTCGGCCTGCCGGCCCTGCTCGTCGGCGTGCGCTGCCCGGTCGGGGAGATCATGCGCCGGCGCCGGACGGGACAGCCGGGGCGGGAGGGTGAGTATGCCGTCGCCTCGGCGGATGACCCGGTGCCCGAGCCCGTGCTGCGCTGGCAGCGCGAGGTGCATCGGCCGGGGATCTACGACCTCGAGCTCGACACTTCGGTGCTGAGCCCGTCGGACGGCGCCGCCGCGATCCGCCGGCGCCTGGACGACCCGGCTCCGTTCTCGGCGTTCCGCAGGCTGGCGGCGGAGTAGTGCCGCCCTGGTCGCGGCGGATTTCCAGCTGTAGCGGGAGCGGCCCTGGCGCCCCGGGCCGAGGATCTCGACGCCTGGCATCCTGGCCGGCACGGGCCGAGGATGACGCTGACGATCTCGGCGCAGGCCGGCGTGTCAGAGCACGAAGTCGCCGGCGGCCAGCGCGATGTGGCCGGCGAGGGTGATGTGGAAGTCCGAGGCGCCGTCGCCATTGACGTCGCCGGCAATCGTGGTGTCGGCGCCGTTGTACGCGTAGCGCAGCTCGCCGGCGTGATGGGTGTAGAGACCGGTGCCGATGAAGGTGAACGCCTGGTTGCCGGCCATTCCCAAGTCGGCATCGATCGCCGACAGGTCGATCCGGTCGCCCTGGGCATGGCTGAAATCGGTGATCCGGTCGGCGTTGGTCCCGACCGCGCTGTCGGCAGTGCTGCCATAGACGAAGCGGTCCGCCCCGGTGCCGCCCGTCAGCGTGTCCTTGCCGCCGGCTCCGGTGAGCGCGTCATTGCCGTTCCAGCCCTGCAGGGTGTTGGCGCCGGCATTGCCGGTGAGGCTGTCGTTGCCCTGGCTGCCGGAGAGGTTCTCGATCCCGGTCAGCGTATCGCCCTGGGCATCGCCGCCACTGCCGGCGCCGGTGGCGAGGGTGACCGACACGCCCGCCGTCCCGGTGAAGTAGCTGGCGGTGTCAATACCGGCGCCGCCATCGAGATGGTCCGCCCCCGCACCGCCGCGAAGCACGTCGTTGCCGTCGCCGCCGCTGAGGGCATTGGCCGCCGCCGAACCGGTGAGAGTGTCGTTGTAGAGCGAGCCGTCGATGTTCTCGATATCGGCGCCGACAACGTCGCCCTGAGCGTCGCCGCCCGTGCCGGCGCCGCCGATGGTCACGGTCACGCCGCCGTTGCTGTAGGTATAGTCGGCGGTGTCGATCCCGGCGCCGCCGTTGAGCCTGTCCGCCCCGGACCATCCCACGAGCACGTCATTACCGTCGCCGCCCTGAAGGACGTCGTTGCCGTAATGGCCGTCGAGACGGTCGTCGCCGGCCAGCCCGGCCAGGCGGTCGTCGCCGTTGCCGCCCCGTAGGTCGTTAGCGGCGGCGGATCCGGTCAGCACGTCGTTGAAGGCCGATCCGATGATGTTCTCGACGTCGGCGGCGACGGTGTCGCCCTGGGCATAGCCGCCGGTGCCCGTGCCGCCGACCGCCACCGTCACCGCGGCCGGGCCGGAACTGTAGTCGATGGTGTCGAGACCGGCGCCGCCGGACAGGCTGTCGGCGCCGGCATAGCCGACCAGCAGGTCGTCGCCGTCACCTCCGCGCAGTGTGTCGTTGCCGTTGAAGCCCTTAAGGGTGTCGTCGCCGCCGCTGCCCGAGAGCGTGTCGTCGCCGTCGTCGCCATCGAGCTCGTTGTCGCCGGCCGAGCCGGTCAGGGTGTCGGCGAACCGCGACCCGTTC
>NZ_JANX01000393.1 GCF_000767795.1 Inquilinus limosus MP06
ACGAGAATCGCACGGCCGCGCAATGAACATTGCGTTTACTCGAATCCGACCTTGAAAGGGCATCGCTTGCGAAGCCTTTTCAGAACGACGATCCCCACCGTCATTGCGAGGAGGCGAAGCCGACGAAGCAATCCAGGGGTCACGCCAAACGGCCCCTGGATTGCTTCGCTGCGTTCGCAATGACGGTGTTGGGGAATGCTGAGAAGCTCTCGCCTGCGGCAGAGGCAAGCGGCTCGCTTCCTCTATCGGATCCGACCCGCGGCCATCCAGCTAACCGATCGCCGTGGTCGGCCCCAGGCGCGGCAGGGCGGCATCGATCGCGGCGGCGGTCGGCATGCTCTCCTGCGCGCCGAGCGCCAGGCAGGCCAGGGCGGCGCCGGTCGAGGCGCGGCGCAGCGCCTGGTCGAGCGGCAGTCCGGCATCGAGCCCGGCGGCTAGCACGCCGGTGAAGGTGTCGCCGGCGCCGGTGGTGTCGACCGGCTGGATCGGCAGCGCCGGAACAGCGAAATCGGCGTCGGGCCCGACCGCGATCGCGCCCTCGCCGCCCAAAGTGACGACGCAGGTCAGCGCCAGCCGGCCGCTGAGCGCCTTGGCCGCCGCCTTCGGGCTGGACGTGTCGAGCCCCAGCCCGCCGGCGATCGCCAGCGCCTCGTGCTCGTTCACCACCAGCAGGTCAAGGTCGCGCAACGCCGCCTCCGGCACCGCCGCCGCCGGGGCGACGTTGAGGATGGCGCGGCAGCCGCGGGCCCGGGCCCGCTTCAGCAGCGCCCAGTTCTGCTCCGGCGGCAATTCCATCTGCAGGATCAGCAGCGTGTCGGGGGTCAGCCGGTCGTCCGGCACCTGGTCGGCCCGGACCCCGAGATTGGCGCCGCTGCCGACGGCGATGAAGTTCTCGGCCTTCGCATCGACGCAGATATAGGCCACGCCGGTCGGCCGGTCGCTGGTGGCGAGGAGCGACGTGTCGATGCCTTCCTTCGCCAGGGTCGCGCGCATCACCTGGCCGAAGCCGTCATCGCCGACCGCGCCGGCCATCGCCACCCGGGCCCCGGCCCGCGCCGCCGCCACCGCCTGGTTCGACCCCTTGCCGCCCGGCTTGGTGACGTAGCCGTCGCACAGCACGGTCTCGCCCGGTCGCGGCAGCGCCGTGACGGCCATCACCAGGTCCATGTTGATCGACCCGAAATCCAGGATCACGCAGTGCTCCTCCCCATCGAAGGGCGCGATCCTGGCGCGGCGCGGGCCGGAACGCAACCGGTCCGCGCGAAGCCCGTCCGGTCCCTTCTGGGCGCAGGACGGAAAACCTGCAAATGTCCTACCTACGCCAACAGTGCAACCAGGGAGAGCGATCGTGACCGCCGAGCCGAAGGACATCCTGGCCGAGATCAAGGGCTATGAGGACGAGCTGATCGCCATCCGCCGCGACATTCATGCCCATCCCGAGACCGGCTTCGAGGAGGTGCGCACCGCCGCCCTGGTGGCGAAGACGCTGCGCGGCCTGGGCATCGAGACCCATGAGGGCATCGCGAAGACGGGCGTTGTCGGCACGCTGAAGGGCACCCGGCCCGGCAACCGGGCGGTGGCGCTGCGCGCCGACATGGACGCGCTGTTCATCGAGGAGAAGACCGGCCTGCCCTACGCCTCGACCGTGCCCGGCAAGATGCATGCCTGCGGCCATGACGGCCACACCGCCATGCTGCTGGGCGCCGCCCGCTACCTGTCGGAGAATCGCGACTTCGCCGGCACGGTGCACTTCATCTTCCAGCCGGCCGAGGAAGGGCTGGGCGGCGGCCAGAAGATGGTCGAGGAGGGGCTGTTCGACCGCTTCCCGGCCGACGCCGTCTACGGCATGCACAACAATCCGGGCCGCGCGGTCGGCGAGTTCGGCCTGCGCCCCGGCCCGATGCTGGCGGCCAGCGACACCTGGACCGTGGCCTTCGGCGGCACCGGCGGCCATGGCGGCTCCGCCCCGCATCTGGCGACCGACCCGACGGTGGTGCTGGCGCATTTCATCCTGGCGGCGCAGGCCATTGTCGGCCGCAACGTTCCGGCGGTGGAGCCGGCGGTGATCAGCGTCGGCCATGTCGCCGGCGGGTCGGCCGGATCGCCGAACATCATCCCGCCCGAGGTGGTGGTCAGCGGCACCGCCCGCAGCTATTCGCCCAAGGTGCGCGATACGCTGGAGCGCCGGCTGCGCGAGACCGCAGAGGGGCTGGCGGCGACCTATGGCTGCACCGCCCGGGTCGACTACCAGCGCCGCTACCCGCCGCTGGTCAACCATCCGGAGCAGACGGACATCGCCGCCGGCGTCGCCGCCAGCATCGTCGGCGCCGACAAGGTGGCGACCAGCATCCCGCCGATCACCGGGGCCGAGGATTTCTCCTTCATGCTGGAGCAGCGGCCCGGCGCCTTCATCATGATCGGCAACGGCGTCAACCCGGACGGCAGCTACCACTACGTCCACACGCCGCATTACGACTTCAACGACGCGATCCTGGCGCTGGGCTCGACCTACTGGGTCACGCTGGTGCGGCAGGAGTTAGGGGTGGAAGGATAGCCCCTCCCAAACACCTCATCTCCTATTGTCATTGCGAGCGCAGCGAAGCAATCCATGCCGCCGCACGAGCGGCCCGATGGATTGCTTCGTCGGCTTCGCCTCCTCGCAATGACGGAGCCTCAGGCCAAGACCGTCCCGTCCGGCGCCAGCCGGACGGTGAAGGGGTCGGCGATCTCGCCGGCGACGCTGAGATGGGAGACCCAGCCGCTGACCTCGATCGAGCCGTCGGGCAGGGTGCGGGCGGCGGCGGGGGCGATGGCACCGTCCGGCGCCGGCGGCACCAGGTCGGCGCCGCTCTTCAGCGCCTCGCCGGCCAGCACGATCTCCTCGACCCAGCGCACGGCGATCGCCTCGCGCGTCGCCGCATCCGCCGCGGCCCAGCCGGTGTCGGGCAGCAGCAGCGGGGCGAGGTCGTCGGCCGACACCGCCGGCTGCCAGACGCCGTCGAGGGCGACGCCGCGCCAGGACGGCACCGCATCCGGCGTGACATGGCCGATGAAGGTGACCCGGCTGAAGCTGTCCGGGCGGTAGAGATAGAGCGGGGCCTGATCGTCATTGGCCGCGCGGGCCGAGCCGAGATAGGCGGCCAGGGCGTCGCCATAGGGCGGGCGCTCGGTGGCCACGGCCAGGTCGGCTTGGCCCAGGCTGAGCAGAACCGACACGCCCCAATAGCGGAACTTCGCCATCTGCTTCCTCCGTCGGTGCCCCTTCGCCCTCGGAGGTAAGATCGAATTGCGGCGAAACAAGGGTGCGAAACAAGACCTTAACGTGTTGTATAGGCGCGTAAAAAGACTGTCACAGCGCGCTCGGCGATGCCGCGCAGCCCGGCCGGCTCCGGGGCCGCCTCGACCCCGAACAGGATGCGCTGCCGCCGGCTGCCCTGCAGCAGCGCGATCAGATCGTCCGCCGCCTCCACGGGGTCGGCCGGCTCGATGGCCCCGGCCTCGATCCTGGCTTGCAGGAACTCCACCAGCTTCAGCCGGGCGCGGCCGGGGCCGGCCTCGTAGACGATCCGCGCCAGCTCCGGAAAGGCGGCGGCCTGGGCGACCATCAGCCGCTGCACGCCGAGGATCTCGGGGTCGAAGATCCGGCGCAGCATGTGCTCGCCGAAGGTGGCGAGCTCGTCCGCCAGGTCGCCCGCCGGGTCCAGCCCGCGCAGCGACTGCTGCTTGTAGCGATCGAACAGGGCGTGGAACAGGCCCTCCTTGCTGCCGAAATGGCTGTACAGGGTCTGCTTGGCGACGCCGGCCTCGGCCGCCACCCGGTCCATGCTGGCGGCGTAGCCCTCCGCCATGAACACCTTGACCCCGGCGTCGAGGATCGCCTCGCGCTTCTTCCGGCCGCGGGGGGTCAACGCAACCCTCGCCGCCGCATCCTGCACCGTCATCGAACCCAACCTGTCCTGCGTCCCCACGCCCCGGGGATCATGACGCCGAAGCCGGCGGGCGCAAAGCCCGCCGGGCACACCCTTCGTCGCATGGCCGGGCCGGGTTGCCCCAGCGCGGAATGGCTACGCCCGTAGCGATCCGGCCGGGGCGCGGCGGTCAGGCCTCGCCGCGATAGGCGCGCTCGATCGCGGCGATGTCGATCTTGGTCATCTGCAGCATCGCCTGGAACGCCCGGGCCGCCTTCACCGGGTCGGGGTCGTGGGTGCGCTCCAGCAGGATCTTCGGCGTGATCTGCCAGGACAGGCCGAACCGGTCCTGCAGCCAGCCGCACTGGCTGTGCTTGCCGCCGCCCTCGACCAGGCGATCCCAGTACCGGTCGACCTCCGCCTGGTCCTCGCACAGCACGACGAAGGAGACCGCCCAGGAGAACTTGAAGTCGCCGCCGCCATTGATGGCGGTGAAGTCCTGGCCCGCGAGCTGGAAGCCGACGGTCAGGGGGGTGCCGTTCGGCCCCGACATGGTGTCGCCGTTGCGCAGGACGGAGGTGATGCGCGAATTGTCGAAGACCGAGACATAGAACTCGGCCGCTTCCTCGGCCTTGCCGTCGAGGAACCACAGGAACGGCGAGATCTTCTGGGTGAGCTGGGCCAAAGCGGCCTCCTCCGTTGATGATGCCCCTAGGACGGACGGGCGAGGCGCGTCCCGACAGGGGTGCTGAAAATTTCCCGGCCGATGCGGCGGATCGCCGCCGAACCCGCCGCAAGCCTCGCTTGCCGGCAGGGTTCGACTATGGTGCCATTTCACGCGACGGCAACAGATGCGCTACACTTTCCGCCCCGGGTCCCGGCCCGAGGCACGGCGAGACGGTGGAATGGACTACGAGACCATATTCCGGACGGCGATCGACACCCTGAAGGCCGAGGGCCGCTACCGCATCTTCGCCGAGCTCGAACGCCATGCCGGCGCCTTCCCGCGCGCCGCCCATCACGGCCTGGACGGCGCGCCGGACGTCACCGTCTGGTGCTCGAACGACTATCTCGGCATGGGCCAGCACCCGGCGGTGCTGGCGGCGATGCACGAGGCGCTGGACCGCTGCGGCGCCGGCGCCGGCGGCACCCGCAACATCTCCGGCACCCACATCTACCATCACGCGCTGGAAGCCGAGCTGGCCGATCTGCACGGCAAGGAGGCGGCGCTCCTCTTCACCTCGGGCTTCGTCTCCAACGACGCCTCGCTGTCGACGCTGGCGAAGCTGATCCCCGGCTGCGTGATCTTCTCCGACGCGCTGAACCACGCCTCGATGATCGCCGGCATCCGCCATTCCGGCTGCGAGAAGCGGATCTTCCGCCACAACGACCCGGCCGATCTCGACCGGCTGATGTCGGAGTATCCGCTGACCCGGCCGAAGCTGGTGGCGTTCGAGAGCGTCTATTCGATGGATGGCGACATCGCGCCGATCGCCGAGATCTGCGACGTCGCCGACCGGCACGGCGCCATGACCTATCTCGACGAGGTCCATGCCGTCGGCATGTACGGGCCGCGCGGCGGCGGCATCGCCGAGCGCGACGGGCTGACCCGCCGGCTGACCGTGATCGAGGGCACGCTGGGCAAGGCCTTCGGCGTGATGGGCGGCTATGTCGCCGGCTCTGCCATGCTGGTCGACGCGCTGCGCAGCCATGCGCCCGGCTTCATCTTCACCACCTCGCTGCCGCCGGTGGTCGCGGCCGGGGCGCTGGCCGCCATCCGCCACCTCAAGGCCAGCGGCGCCGAGCGCGAGCGGCACCAGGAGCGGGCGGCGACGCTGAAGCGTCTCCTCCGCGCCGCCGGCCTGCCGGTGATGCCGTCGGTCAGCCACATCGTGCCGGTCTTCGTCGGCGACGCGCGGCTGTGCAAGGCGGCCAGCGACCTGCTGCTGGAGCGGCACCGGATCTATGTCCAGCCGATCAACTTCCCGACCGTGCCGCGCGGGGCCGAGCGGCTGCGCATCACCCCGACGCCGCTGCATGACGACCTGCAGATGGCGCGGCTGGTCGAGGCGCTGCGCGATGTCTGGTCGACGCTCGCGATCC
>NZ_JANX01000394.1 GCF_000767795.1 Inquilinus limosus MP06
CCGACCGCCGCGGCGCGCAGCTTCGACATTCCCCGCCAGCCGCTCGCGGCGGCGCTGCGCCGGTTCGCCGACCAGTCGGGCATGCAGCTCGCCTACGCCTCGGCCGATCTGCAGGGCCTGATGTCGTCCGGCGTCCGCGGCAGCCTGACGCCTGCCGAGGCGCTGGCGCGGCTGCTGGCCGGAACCGGCGTCACCTGGCGCCTGACCGCCGCCGACACGGTCTCGATCCAGCGCCCGTCGCCGTCCCCCGCGGCTGATACCGCGGCGGAGGGCGGCCTGACGCTCGACCCGATCATCGTCCGGGGCGGCGGCTTCTTCGGAGCGACCGATGGCTATATCGCCGAGGAGTCCCGGACCGGGACCAAGACCGGCACGCCGCTGATCGAGACGCCGCAATCCGTTTCGGTCGTCACCCGCCGGCAGATGGACGACCAGAAGGCGCAGTCGGTGTCGCAGGCGCTGCGCTACACCGCCGGCGTGGCGCCGGAGACGCGGCCCGGCCGCTACGACTTCCCGAATATCCGCGGCTTCGGCACACCCGGCGGCGCCGACGCCAACTTCATCGGGCTGATGGACGGCCTCAGGCTGCCGCGCGGCGTCTACTATATCGCCCCGTCGGTCGACCCCTACATGCTGGAGCGGGTCGAGATCCTGCGCGGCCCGTCCTCGATCCTCTACGGCAGCGTCAACCCGGGCGGCGTGGTCAATCTCTGGAGCAAGCGGCCGACCGCGGAACCGTTGCGCGAGATCGACCTGGAATACGGCACCTATGACCGGCTGCAGGCCGGGCTCGATCTCGGTGGCCCGCTGACCGAGGACGGCTCGCTGCTCTACCGCCTCACCGCGCTCGGCCGCGATTCCGGAACCCAGCTGGCCGGCACGCAGGACCAGCGGATCTCGGTCGCGCCGGCGGTCACCTGGCGGCCGAGCGAGGACACCAGCCTGACCATCCTCGGCAGCTACCAGCACGATCCCGCCGCCGGGGCCTTCAACTACCTGCCGGCGCTGGGGACGGTCGACCGGGCCTCCTGGGGCCGGTTCCCGACCAGCTTCTTCGATGGCGACACCGGTTTCGACCGTTCGGAACGGACCCAATACGCCGTCGGCTACGAACTGGAGCACAAGGCCGGCGACGTGCTGACGCTGCGGCAGAACTTCCGCTACATGCACGCCGACTACGATTACCGGTCCGTCTTCCAGACCGGCTATGACGGCCCGAATTCGCTGGCGCGGGCCACGGTCGCGACCAGGGAATCCTTCGACGGCATCGCCCTCGACAACCAGGCGTTGCTGCGCTTCTCGACCGGGGAGGTCGAGCACACGGCGCTGTTCGGCATCGACTACCGGCACAACGATGCCAGCGCCCTGCTCGGCATGGGCAGTGCGCCGTCGCTGGACATCCTGCACCCGGACCATCGCCAGGACATCGCGATGCCCGCCTACACCAGCGACACGCGGCAGACGCTGGACCAGGTCGGCTTCTACGCGCAGGAGCAGATGAAGTGGGGCGGCCTGTCACTGCTGCTGGGCGTGCGGGCGGACTGGGCCGAGACCGACACCGACAGCCGCGCCCTTCCGGCCGGGGCGCTGACATCGTCCCATCAGGCGGACAGCGCCGTCACCTGGCGGGCGGGGCTGGTCTACGAGTTCGACAACGGCATCGCCCCCTATCTCAGCTATTCGACCTCGTTCGAGCCGGTGAACGGCACCGACTTCTTCGGCCAGCCATTCAAGGCCAGCCGGGCCGAGCAATACGAGGTGGGCGTGAAATACCAGCCGGACTGGATGATCGGCTTCTTCACCGTCGCCCTGTTCGACATCACCCAGACCAACGTCAAGACAGCCGACCCCGACCCGCTGCATCCCTATGCCAGCATCCAGACCGGCGAGGTCCGGTCGCGGGGCGTCGAGCTCGAGGCCCATGCCCGGGTGACCGACAATCTGAGCCTGCTCGGCTCCGTCACCGTGCTCGACATCGTCAACACCGAGAGCACGGATTACAAGGACAAGCGGCCCTATGGCGTGCCGGACCGGCTGGCCTCGCTCTGGGCCGATTACAGCCTCACCGAGGGTGTCCTGGACGGCCTCTCGTTCGGCGCGGGCGTCCGCTATATCGGCTCGTCCTACGGCAATGCCGGGAACACGCTGAAGGTGCCGGACGTCACCCTGTTCGACCTCGGCCTGCGCTACGATCTCGGCATGCTGCGGCCGGAGCTGGAGGGCACGCAGGTCTCGGTCAATGTGTCCAACCTGTTCGACCGCAGATTCGTCGCCTCCTGCTGGGACGACAATTCCTGCTTCTACGGCACCCGGCGCACCATCACCGCCGGCCTGAAGCTGAGATGGTGACGGCGCGCCTTGCCCTGCGCCGGCTGGCGGCGGCGATCGCGCTGGGTCTCGGGTTGATCGCCGTTCCGGCGGCGGCCCAGTCGATCGTCGTCACCGACGTCGCCGGCCACACGGTCGAGCTGCCACAGCCAGCCCGGCGCGTCGTGCTGGGCGATGGCGGGCTGATCACCGTGCTGGCTCTCCTGGACCCCGAGCCGCTGTCGCTGGTCGCCGGGTGGGCCGAGAACCTGGTGCGCTTCGATCCCGGCACCGCCGCGGCCTACCGGGCGCGCTTTCCGGCGATCGATGCGCTGCCGCTGGTGGGCGGCACCACGGCGGACAGCGTCTCGATCGAGCAGGTCCTGGCCCTCAGCCCCGACCTCGTGGTCCTGCCGCTCTGGTTCGGCCCGGCGCAGGAGCTGGAGCGGCAACTCGGTGCGGCCGGGGTGCCGGTGCTGCGCATCGATTTCTTCGACGATCCGCTGCGGAACACGGTGCCGAGCCTCAGGGCGCTGGGCCGCGCGCTCGGGCGGGAAGGGCGGGCCGAGGCCTATATCCGCTTCTACGAGGCGCATATGGGGCGGATCGCCGGGACGCTGGCCGCGCATCCGGGCCTCCGGCCGAAGGTGCTGCTGCACGCCCGCGCCGGCGGCTGGGAGTGCTGCTGGTCGGCCGGGGCGTCCGGCGCGGGCACGCTGATCGGGTTTGCGGGCGGAGAGAACATCGCCAAGGCGGCCGTGCCCGGCCCGACGGGCCAACTCGGCCTGGAATACGTGCTGGCGGAGGATCCGGAGGTCTACATCGCCGCCGGCGGCCCGCAATTGCCGGGGCCGGGCAGTTTCAGGATCGGGCCGGGCGTCCCGCCGGCGGAGGTGCGGGAGCAGCTGGCCGCGATCCGCGGCGAGCCCGGACTCGGCGAGCTGCCGGCCATCGCCGCCGGGCGCGCCCATGCGCTGTGGCTCAACTTCTTCCACGGCCCCGCCCATGTCGTCGCGGTGGAGGCGATGGCGAAGTGGATCCATCCGGAGCTGTTCGGCGACCTCGACCCCGCGGCGACGCTGGCCGAGATCAACCGCCGCTTCCTCGCCGTGCCGATGGACGGAACCTATTTCGGCGACCTCGGGGCAGGGGAGTGACCTAGTCCAGGAAGTCCCCGTGCTTGCGCACATGCTCGGCCAGGCCCAGCGTGTGCTCGCGCACCAGCTTTTCGGCCAGGTCGGCGTCGCGGGCCTCCAGCGCGGCGACGATCTTCTCGTGATCGACGACCGATCGCTGCGCCCGGTGGTCCTGGCCGATCGTCACCCGGCGGATGCCGCGCATATGGATGAACAGATTGTCGGTGATGTCGACGATCAGCTGGCAGCCGCTGATCCGGATGATCTGCTTGTGGAAGGCGATGTTCGCCTCGGAATACTCGCTGACATGCTCCTCCGGGTCGCGGTCGCGGAACACGTCGACATAGTCGTGCAGCTTGCGGATCTGGGTGTCGGTGGCGACCTGGGTGGCCAGCCGCGCGGCCATGCTCTCCAGCGCCGCCCAGACGGTCACCATCTCCAGCACCTCCGCCTTGCTCTTGCGGATCACGAAGATGCCGCGGCGGGGGACGGAGCGGACGAATCCCTCCTGCTCCAAGAGCGTCATGGCCTCGCGGATCGGGGTGCGGCTGACGCCCAGCATCTCGCTCAGCTGCCGCTCCTCCAGCTTGATCTCGCCGGGATGGCCGTAGATGTCCATCTCGGTGATGGCCTGCTTCAGTGCCTTGTAGGCCTTGATCCGGAAGCTCGTTTCGGTGTCGAGCGGTTTGACGTCGATCTGCGGGAAGCTCATCGAAGGCCCTTCTGCCTGCGCGGCGGCGTTCCCTTCGGCTATAACCCCGGGCGCCGCCGGTCACAAGTATACCGTGGACGAGAGTCCAGCGCAGCTTTCCTCCTTTCGATCGATTGACATAAGGTATTTTGTATACCACGATGATCCGGTCGGCTGCTCAGCGGCCCTGACTCCAATCAACGGGAGGAAGGCGCGGCCATGAAACTCTGCATCTATGGCGCCGGGGCCATCGGCGGCTATCTCGGCGTCCAGCTTCATCGCGCGGGGGTCGAGGTCAGCCTTGTCGCCCGTGGCCTGCATCTCGAGGCGATGCGCCAGAACGGGCTCACCCTCAGGATCGACGACGAAACCCGCACCGCCCGCATCCGCTGCACCGACAACCCGGCCGAGCTGGGCCCGCAGGACTATGTCGTGATCTGCCTCAAGGCCCATTCGGTGCCGGGGGTGGTCGAGGCGATGCAGCCGCTGCTGGGGCCGGAGACGGCGGTGGTGACCGCGGTGAACGGGCTGCCCTACTGGTATTTCCACCGCCATGGCGGCCCGCTCGAGGGCCGGCCGATCGAGACGGTCGATCCCGGCGGGGTGCAGTGGAACCGCCTCGGGCCGCAGCGCGGCATCGGCTGCATCGTCTACCCGGCCACCGAGGTGGTGGCGCCCGGCGTGGTCGAGCACCATTACGGCGACAAGTTCCCGATCGGCGAGCCCGACGGCAGCCGGTCGGCCCGCGTCACCGCGCTGAGCGAGGCGATGGCGGCGGGGGGATTGCAGGCGCCGATCCGCGACAACATCCGCGACGAGATCTGGCTGAAGCTCTGGGGCAATCTCTGCCTCAACCCGATCAGCGCGCTGACCCATGCGACGCTGGACGTCATCACCGGCGACCCGTCCACCCGCGACGTGGCGCGGCGGATGATGGCGGAGGCGCAGACGATCGGCGACAGGCTCGGCGTCCATTTCCGGGTCGATATCGAGCGGCGGCTGGACGGTGCCGGCGCGGTCGGCGCCCACCGCACCTCGATGCTGCAGGACCTCGACCGCGGCCGGCCGATGGAGATCGACCCGCTGGTCACCGTGGTGCAGGAGCTCGGCCGCATGGTCGGGGTGCCGACGCCGACGATCGACACCGTCCTGGCCCTGGTGCAGCAGCGCGCCGAGATCGCCGGGCTCTACAGCCGCCCGGCCGCGGCCCGCTCCGAACTGGAGCTGGTGCCGGCCTGACCCATCCCGAACGGCCGCCAAGAGCCGTTTCCCAGACGAGGAGGAACCCAGCCATGAGAGCCGAAGACATTCTGCGCCAGAAGGACACGCGCATCGTCATGATCCGCGTCGGCGAGACGGTGGCCACCGCCGTCACGCTGATGACGCGGGAGAATGTCGGCGCCCTGCTGGTCAAGGAGGTGTGCCGCACCGAGGGCAACATCGTGGTCGGGGTGTTCTCCGAGCGCGACGTCGCCCGGGCGCTGTCCATCCACGGCGCCGCGGCGCTGGCCATGCCGGTCTCGGCCTTCATCGGCCGCAGCGTGATCAGCTGCGAGCCGCGCGACAGCATCGAGACGGTGCTGCGGCTGATGGACGAGAACCACATCCGGCACGTGCCGGTGATGGAGGATCACACCCTGGTCGGGGTGATCAGCGCCCGGGACCTGATCCGGCATTTCCTGCAGCAGTCCTCGCCGGCGCTGCAGGAGCCGGCCGCGGCCGTGGTCCACGCCTGATCTTCATGTGAGTGGAACCGCGGCGGCCCGACCGGCTGCCGCGGCATCTCTAACGCAGTGCGGCGCTCAGTGGGCCGCATGGGGGAGTCTTGTCCATGCGGATAGCGGTGTTGCGTGAGCGGCGGGATGGG
>NZ_JANX01000395.1 GCF_000767795.1 Inquilinus limosus MP06
GGCCGCGCGGCTGTCGCTGTACCGCGCCCGCCAGGCCGAGGCGGCCCGCCAGGCCCAGACAGCCCGATCATAAGAAACCGAACAGGAGGCTCACCTATGCGCGCACGTCCCCTTCTTCTCATGCTCGCCGGCCTGCTGCTCAGCGGCACGGCCTACGGCCAGACCACGCTGCGGGTCGGGCTGAACGAGGACCCCGACGTGCTGGACCCGCACCGGGCCCGCACCTTCGTCGGCCGCATCGTCTTCGCCTCGCTCTGCGACAAGCTGCTCGATATCGACGAGAAGCTCAATTTCGTGCCGAAGCTGGCGACCAGCTGGGCCTGGAGCGACGACAACCTGACCCTGACCTTCACCCTGCGCGACGGCATCACCTTCCAGGACGGCGACCCGATCGACGCCGCGGCGGTGAAAGCCAATCTCGACCGCGCCCGCACCCTGCCGGACAGCCTGCGCAAGAGCGAGCTGGCCTCGGTCGCCGATGTCGTGGTGGTCGACCCCAAGACCGTGGCGCTCAAGCTGTCGAAGCCGGACGCGACGCTGCTGGCCCAGCTGTCCGACCGCGCCGGCATGATGCTGGCGCCGAAGGCCTTCGACACCTTCACCCAGAAGCCCGTCTGCTCCGGCCCCTACAGCTTCGTCGAGCGGGTGCAGAACGACCGCATCGTGCTGCAGAAATACGCCGGCTATTGGGACGCCGCGAACTACAAGATCGACAAGGTGGTGTTCCAGCCGATCCCGGACACCACGGTGCGGCTGGCCAATCTGCGCGCCGGCGACCTGGACATGCTGGAGCGGCTGGCCCCGTCCGACGTGCCCTCGGTCAAGGACGACCCGAACCTGGTGTTCGCGCCGGTCACCGGCATCGGCTACCAGGGCATCACCATCAACACCGGCAATGGCGACCGCGCCAAGACCCCGCTGGGCCAGGACAAGCGGGTGCGCCAGGCGCTGGAGCTGTCGGTCGACCGCGAGGTCATCAACCAGGTGGCCGGCGCCGGCATCTACCCGCCGGCGCAGCAGCCCTTCCCGCAGGCCAGCCCCTACTATAGCAACAAGTTCCCGGTGCGGGCGCGGGACGTCGAGAAGGCCAAGCAGCTCTTGAAGGAGGCGGGGCAGGAGCACCCGTCCTTCGAGCTGGTGTTCGGCACCGGCACCCTGGCGCAGCAGATCGCCGAGCTGACCCAGGCGATGGCGTCGGAGGCCGGCTTCGACATCAAGCTGCGCGCCACCGAGTTCGCGGCGATGCAGAAGGAGGCACAGCAGGGCAATTTCGACGCCATGCAGATCGGCTGGTCCGGCCGCGTCGACCCCGACGGCAACATCCACGCCTTCGTCACCTGCAAGGGCAACCTGAACGACGGCAAGTACTGCAACCCGAAGGTCGACGAGCTGCTGAACGCCGCCCGGCAGACGCCGGACCAGGCCAAGCGCAAGGAGCTGTATGACCAGGCGCAGGCGATCCTCGAGGAGGACCTGCCGATCATCTACACCTATTACCAGCCCTGGCCCTTCGTGCTGTCGAAGAAGGTGAAGGGCTTCACCGCCTATCCCGACGGCATGATCCGCCTCAAGGGCATGAGCATCGAGGGCTGACGATGCAGGCGCTCGCTCCCGCCCGACCGCTTCCGATCGAGTCCCCCCTCCCCTCGCGGGAGGGGGCCAGGGGGAGGGGGTTCGCGCCGATGCTCAGGCCCTGCCCGGGCAAGGCCGGGCTGCGCCAGGAGGGGATGCGGCGGTTTTCTTCGATCGACAACCCCCTCCCCCTACCCCCCTCCCGCAGGGGGAGGGGGGACTTGGTTGGGGTTGTCCGCGAGGCCCACCCATGACCCGGATCATCCTGCGCCGGCTGATGGTCGCGGTGCCGACCCTGATCCTGGTGTCGATGCTGGTCTTCGCCCTGCAGAAGCTGCTGCCGGGCGACCCCGTGCTGACCATGGCGGGGGAGGAGCGCGACCCCGCGGTCCTGGAATACCTGCGCGAGAAGTACCGGCTGAACGACCCGATCCCGGTGCAGTATTTCGCCTGGATCGGCCAGGTGGTGCAGGGCGATTTCGGCGTGTCGCTGCGCACCGACGCGCCGGTGACCGAGCTGATCGCCCAGAAGCTGCCGGTGACCATCCAGCTGGCCGCCATGGCCATGGTGTTCGCCCTGCTGATCGGCATCCCCGCCGGCATCATCGCCGCGGTGCGCAAGGGCACGGCGGTGGATTACGGCGCGAACATCCTCGCCCTCTCCGGCCTGTCGATCCCGAACTTCTGGCTCGGCATCATGCTGATCCTGCTGGTGTCGGTGCAGTGGCGCCTCCTGCCCGCCTCCGGCTACGTCTCCCCGTCGCAGGACCTGTGGCTCAGCCTCAAGACCATGCTGATGCCGGCCTTCGTGCTGGGCAACGCCCTGGCCGCGACGCTGATGCGCCACACCCGCTCGGCGATGCTGAGCGTGCTGCGCTCGGACTATATCCGCACCGCCCGGGCCAAGGGCCTGCTGGGTCCCGCCGTGGTGCTGAAGCACGCCTTCCGCAACGCGTTGGTGCCGATCGTCACCCTGGTGACGCTGCTGTTCGGCGAGCTGCTGGCCGGCGCGGTGCTGACCGAGCAGGTCTTCACCATCCCCGGCTTCGGCAAGCTGATCGTCGACGCCGTGTTCAACCGCGACTACGCCGTGGTGCAGGGCGTCGTCCTGTGCACCGCCATCGGCTTCATCGCCATGAACCTGCTGGCCGACGTGCTGTACATCCTGATCAACCCGCGGCTGAGGCACCCGTCATGACCGCGCCCACAGTTGTCCAAAGCGCCCTCAATGCCGATACCGCGAAGCCGAAGCGGCGCAGCCGTGGCCTGCAGAAGTTCCTGCGCAACAGGGGCGCGGTGGTCGGCGCCGTGCTGGTGCTGGCCTTCGTGCTGCTGGCCGTGCTGGCGCCGCTGATCACGCCGCAGGACCCGCTGCAAACCAGCTTCCTGACCATCCGCAAGCCGCCCTCCGCCGCGCATTGGCTGGGCACCGACGACCTCGGCCGCGACATCTTCACCCGCCTGGCCTATGGCGCCCGCGCCTCGCTCATGGCGGGGGTGATCTCGGTCGCCATCGCCCTGGCCGTCGGCGTGCCCTTCGGCCTGCTGGCCGGCTACTATGGCGGGCTGGTCGACGGCGCCATCTCCCGCGCCACCGAGGCGATGCTGGCCATCCCCTTCCTGATCCTGGCGATCGCGCTCGCCGCCTTCCTCGGCCCCAGCCTGGGCAACGCCATGATCGCCATCGGCCTGTCGGCGATGCCGCTGTTCATCCGCCTGACCCGCGGCCAGGTGCTGAGCGTGAAGACCGAGGACTATGTCGAAGGCGCCCGGTCGATCGGCCTGCCCGACCGCTGGATCATCATCCGCTACGTCCTGCCGAACGTGCTGCCGCCCTTGATCGTGCAGGCGACCTTGACCATCGCCACCGCCATCATCGCCGAGGCCAGCCTGTCCTTCCTCGGCCTCGGCCAGCAGCCTCCCGCCCCGTCCTGGGGCTCGATGCTGAACACCGCCAAGAACTTCATGAGCCAGGCGCCCTGGATGTCGGTCTTCCCGGGCGGCGCGATCTTCCTGGTCGTGCTGGGCTTCAACCTGCTGGGCGACGGATTGCGCGACGCCCTCGACCCCCGCGAAAGCTGAGAGACACCGATGTTCACCACCCGCCCCGAACTGCTCGGCACCTTCGGCATGGTCACCGCGACCCACTGGCTCGGCAGCGCCGCCGGCATGGCCATGCTGGAGCGCGGCGGCAACGCCTTCGACGCCTGCATCGCCACCGCCTTCGTGCTGCAGGTGGTGGAGCCGCATCTGGTCGGCCCCGGCGGCGACGTGCCGGTGGTGTTCCATTCGGCCAAGACCGGGAAGACCGAGGTGCTGTGCGGCCAGGGCCCGGCTCCGGCCGGCGCCACCATCGCCCATTACAAGAGCGAGGGGCTTGAGCTGATCCCCGGGAACGGCCTCCTGGCCACCGTCGTCCCCGGCTCCTTCGGCGCCTGGATGACGCTGCTGCGCGACCATGGCCTGCTGACCGTGCGCGACGTTCTGGAGCCGGCGATCCACTATGCCGAGGGCGGCCACCCGGTGCTGCCGCGCGTCGCCGACACCATCGCCGGCCTCAAGGACTTCTTCGAGGCCGAATGGCCGACCTCCGCCGCAGTGTTCCTGCCCGGCGGGTCGGGTCCGAAGGCCCGGCAGCTGTTCCGCAACCCGGCGCTGGCCGAGACCTGGAAGCGGGTGATCCGCGAGGCCGAGGCCGCCGGCGGCGACCGCGAGCGCCAGGCCGAGGCGGCGTACGACGCCTTCTACAAGGGCTTCGTGGCCGAGGCGATCGACCGGTTCGCCCGCACCACCGAGGTGATGGACGAGAGCGGCCGGCGCCATCGCGGCGTCATCACCGGCGACGACCTGGCCCGCTGGCGGCCGGCCTATGAGGCGCCGCTGACCTACGACTATCACGGCCACACGGTCGCCAAGATCCGGCCCTGGGGCCAGGGCCCGGTGTTCCTGCAGACCCTGGCCCTGCTGAAGGATATCGACCTGGCGTCGATGGGCCCGGCCAGCGCCGATTTCGTGCACACGGTGACCGAGGCGATGAAGCTCGCCTTCGCCGATCGCGAGGCCTATTACGGCGACCCCGACTTCGTCGACGTGCCGGTCGAGGCGCTGCTGTCGGATGCCTACAACGACGCCCGCCGCGGCCTGATCGGCGCCACCGCGTCGCGCGAACTACGGCCGGGCCGGGTGCCGGGCTACGAGGCCCAGGTCGACCAGGTGATGGCGGTGCTGGAGCGGCTGTCCAAGGTCAGCGGCACGGCGTTAAAGGACCTGGCGGCGAACGAGCCGACCATGGCCGACATGCTGTCGGCCCGGCGCGGCGACACGGTGCATATCGACGCGGTCGACCGCTGGGGCAACATGGTGGCGGCGATGCCGTCGGGCGGCTGGCTGCAATCCTCGCCGGTGGTCCCGGAGCTGGGCTTCATGCTGAACAGCCGCGGCCAGATGTTCTGGCTGGAGCCGGACCTGCCGACCAGCCTGGCGCCGGGCAAGCGGCCGCGCACCACCCTGACCCCGTCGTTGGCGCTGCGCGACGGCAAGCCGTACCTGGCCTTCGGGTCGCCGGGCGGCGACCAGCAGGAGCAGTGGCAGCTGCAGCTGTTCCTGCGCCATGTCCATCACGGGCTGAACCTGCAGGAGGCGATCGAGCAGCCGATGTTCCACACGGCGCATTTCCCGAGCTCCTTCTACCCGCGCGAGCGCAAGCCCGGCCACCTGCTGGCGGAGGAGAGCTTCGGCCCCGAGGTGCTGGCGGAGCTGCGCCGCCGCGGCCACGCGCTGGAGGAGGCGCCGGAATGGACCGTCGGCCGCCTGGTCGCGGCATCCCGCGACCCCGACGGCCTACTGCACGCCGCCGCCACGCCCCGGCTGATGCAGGCCTATGCCGTGGGGCGGTGAGTCGCCCGGCAAGGCCTTTCCAGAACACCGCCCCACCCCTTTGCCGTCATTCCCGCGAAAGCGGGAATCTCCTCCATCTTGCCGGGACGAGATTCCCGCTTTCGCGGGGGATGACGGGATATGGATTTTTGGTCCCGCCTTGCGGGTGAGGCCGGGCTCCATCCTCGACAAAATCCCCTCACCCGGAGGCGCAGGCGCCTCCGACCTCTCCCGTGGACGAGAGAGGCAAACCATCAATTTTTGAACACGGATTCTCCGATCCACACCGTCATTGCGACCACGGCCTTGAGCCGGGAAGCAATCCATGCAGCAGCACGAGCGGACAGATGGATTGCTTCGTCGGCTTCGCCTCCTCGCAATGACGATGTGAAGAGACGCCGAGCCCTCAGCTACTGTCCGGCTTCATCGGTGCCGGCATGAGCCGACCGGTGATGGGCTCGTCCGCCGGGCGCGGCCAAGCCTCGGCAGGCTCGGCGTCCTCCGCCACGACCTCGGCGGTCGCCGCCTCGTCGGCCCAGCCCGGCGG
>NZ_JANX01000396.1 GCF_000767795.1 Inquilinus limosus MP06
CACGGCGATGCGCAGCTCGGCCGGGGTTTCGGTCGCCGCCCCGGCCAGGGCGCCGGCGCCGACCACGGTCTGCCGCGCCAGCTGCGCAGCGAGATCGGCCGGCAACCCGGCGGCGCGGCCGGCCTCGGCCAGCGTCTCGATCAGGTAGAAGACATAGGCGGGGCCGCTGCCAGACACGCCGGTGACGGCGTTCATCAGCGCGTCGTCCTCGATCCAGGCGGTTTGGCCGGCGGCCTGCATCAGCGTCTCCGCCCGCTTGCGCTGCGCCGGCGTGACCGCGGCATTCGCCACCAGCACGGAGATGCCCTGGCCAATGGCGGCGGGCGTGTTCGGCATGGCACGGACCACCGCGGCCTCGGTCCCCAGCCCCTGCTCCAGATACGCCAAAGTGCGGCCGGCGGCGATCGACAGGAACAGCGTGCCGGGCCGGACAAAGCGGCGATAGGCCGGCAGCGCCTCGGGCATCATCTGCGGCTTCACCGCCAGCACCACCACCTCGGGCGCCAGCTCGGCCGGCAACCCGGCGGCGTCGCGGACGTGATGCAGCCGCGGGTCGGCCAGGCCGAGCTCCGCCGGCTCGACCGCCCAGATCCGGTCGGCGGCGTTCCCCGCCAGCCAGCCCTTCACCAGCGCGCTTCCCATCCGGCCGCAGCCGACCAGCAGCAGATCCGACACCCTGTCGCTCCCCGTTCCGTCGAGACGCGCCATCATGGCGCCACGGCGGGCCGGCGCAAGCGCCTTCGCGGAAGCGAAGCGGAACCTGGACGGAACATTTGCAATTCTTAAGGTGCACGCCCCCTGGCGCTGCCGGAGACTGGGACACACATGCCGTGCCGCCGGCATTGGCCCGGCGCCGAACTTGGAGCGCGAACCATGCTCACCCTCACCCGCGCGGCGAGCGCCGCCATCCTCGCCGGCCTGGTGGCCGCCTCCCCGGCCTGGGCCCAGACCACCGTGGTCCAGCCCACCACCCCGCCCCCCGCGACCGTGCCGGAAAAGGCGATGCCCTTCCCGGTGCCGCCGGACACCCGGGTGCAGGAGCCGCGCCGGTCGCCGGTCGCGCCCGACCCGCGCCATCCCGCGGTCTCGGCGACGGCGGGCGGGGCGGCGCCGACCGATCCGCGCGAATACGCGACCAGCTCGCCGATCACCGTGACCGGCAGCATCGACGGCGTGTCCCGCCGCAACGGCGTCACCTCGTTCCGCCTGCAGACCCCGACCGAGGCCTGGACCGTGGTGGTGCCGCCGGACCAGCCCGGCAAGCTCGCCAGCGGCCGCCGGGTGACCGTGGTCGGCTTCCCGCATGTCGAGATCCGCAACCAGCTGCTGGCCCAGAGCGTCGCCCTGGGCAAGTAGCCGGGCCGGCTCCGGTCAGCGGCCGCCCTCGATCCTGCGGTTCCGCTGGTTGATGCCGCCGGTGCCGTAGGGATATTCCGCCATCTGCGGCTTGCTGGCCGTGTCGAGGGTCGCGATCTCTTCCGCGGTCAGCCGCAGAGTCGCGGCGCCGAGATTGTCGGCCAGCTGCGCGCGGGTGCGGGCGCCGAGGATGACCGAGGTCACCGCCGGCTGCGCCGCCACCCAGGCCAGCGCCACCTGCGCCATGCTGACGCCGCGCGCCTTGGCGATGTCCTCGACCGCGCCGATCACCGCCCAGGTCGTCGCCTTGGCGTTGCGCGCGTCATAGGCCTCCATGCCGCGCTGCGGGTTCTCGCCCAGCCGGGTGGCGCCGGTCGGCATCTGGTCGCGCTTGTACTTGCCGGACAGCCAGCCGCCGCCCAGCGGCGACCAGGGCAAGAGCCCGATGCCGGCGTCGAGGCAGGCCGGCACGATCTCGTGCTCGATGTCGCGGACCAGCAGGTTGTACTGCGGCTGCAGCGTCACCGGCGGGGCGTAGCCGTTGGCCTTCGCCAGCCACACCGCCTTGGTCAGCTGCCAGCCGAGGAAGTTGGAGAAGCCGTAATAGGTGATCTTGCCGTTGCGCACCGCATCGTCGAGGAAGCGCAGCGTCTCCTCCAGCGGCGTCAGCGCGTCCCAGGCGTGCATCTGGTAGAGGTCGATCTGCTCCACCCCCAGGCGCCGCAGCGAGGCGTCGAGCGCCGCGCCGAGATGCTTGCGCGACAGGCCGAGATCGTTCGGCCCCTGCCCCATCGGGAAGCGGCCCTTGCTGGCGATCACCAGGCTCTGCGCGATGCCCGGCCGGCCCTTCAGCCAGCGCCCGATGATCTCCTCCGACACGCCGGCGCTGTAGACATCGGCGGTGTCGAGGAAGTTGCCGCCGGCCTCGACATAGTCGTCCATCAGCGCGAAGGACGTGGCCTCGTCGGACTCCTTGCCGAAGGTCATGGTGCCGAGGCACCAGGCGGTGACGACGGCGCCGCTGTTGCCGAGCTTGCGATACTCCATGGTCTTCCTCCCGTCGGAATGGTCGAGGCCGGGCGCCCGCGCCATCGCCGGGAGCCGCCGCCGTCTGGAGAGCAATGCGAACAGGAAAGCCGGACGCCTGCTGCGCCGGTGGATCGGATCCAGAATGGAATGCCCGGTTAAATCCGACAAATAGATTGTGCAGATCCGATTGATCGGATCCGGAGCACAATCCTGATGAGGGTCAGGCCCGGTCGAGGAACTCCAGCACCCGCCGGGTCAGCAGTGCCGTCGCTGCCGCATCGTAGGAGGGCAGCGAGCCGTCGGCGAAGTAGTGCTGTTCGCCCGGATACAGGAACAGCTCGGCATCCGGCACCGTGGCCACGATCTCACGCGCTGCGTCGATATCGCCCTCGCCCACGAAGACCGGGTCGGCGTCCATGCCGTGGATCTGCACCGGCACGCCCTGCGGCCACGGCCCGAAGGCCCAGTCGCCGCTGATCGGGATGCAGGAGTAGAACAGCAGCGCCCCACGCGCGCCCGGCCGGGTCTGGGCCAGCTTCTGCGCCGGCAGCACGCCGAAGGAGAAGCCGGCATAGACGAGGCCGGGCGGCAGGCCGTCGGCGATGCGCACCCCGCGCTCCCGCAGCTCGTCGAACCCGGCCTGGCGGATATAGGCCATGCCCTCGTCGATGCTGCCGAAGATGCGCCCGTCGAACAGGTCGGGCGCGTGCACGGTGTGGCCGGCGGCCCGCAATTCGTCGGCGAAGGCGCGCAGCCCCGGGGTCAGCCCCTGGGCGTGGTGGAACATCAGGACCTCGGCCATCGTCACCTCCGGATCAGTAGGGCGTGCCGTCCTTATGCAGGAACCGGCCGTCGCGGCTGGGGCTCATCATGTCGACGTCGGAGCAGGTGATCACGTCGTCGGGCGAGCGCGAGCCGATCTCGAGATACACCGCCACGGCGCCGGAGCGGTTGATCATGTGGTGGCCGTTGCCGGAGTTCTTCGGGAAGGCAGCGCAGTCGCCGGCGCGCAGAACGGTCTCGCCGCCGTCCTCTATCAGCACCAGCTCGCCCTCGAGCACATAGACCAGCTCGTCCTCGGCCGAATGCCAGTGGCGCTGGCTGGACCAGCCGCCCGGCGGCAGCCGCATCAGGTTGACGCCGAAATCGGTCAGCCCGCCGGCATTGCTCAGCCGCTGCCGGATGCGGTCGGCGCAGGGCGCGTCGAAGGGATGCGGATAGCCGGAGCCTTTGCGTTCCGGCACGGCGGCGATGTCGATCTTGGGCATGGCAGTCTCCCAGCGACCAGCGCGGAGCCGGCGTAGCACGATTCCGTGGCGAGGGCACATGGCCGTCGTCGCGCCGGCCTGTCACCGACCTCCCCGGATCGCCCTCGGTGTCGTCTGGCGCGCGGTCCGCATCGCGGTCGTCAGGTGGCTCTGGCTGGAAAAGCCGCTGAGATAGGCAACCTCCGCGATCGTCAGCTCGCCCTGGATCAGAAGCTTCTCGGCGAAGGACAGCCGCAGGCCGACGATATGGCGGTGCGGCGGCTCGCCGAAGGTCCTGGTGAAGGCCTGGATGAAACGGCGCGGCGGCAGGCCGGCGATCTCCGCCAGCTCCGCCACCGAAAGCTTGCGCGAGAAGTTGTCGGCCAGGAAATCCTGCACCCGCCCGGCACTTTGACGGGACAGCCCGCCCTGGACGGTCGGAGGCGGCGTTCGAACCCCCGAATAGTGGCGCAGCATGTGGATGGCGAAGATGGTGATCAGCGAATCGACATACAGCTCGTTCGGCACCTCGCGCTGGTTCAGCTCCGCCTTCAGCATCTGGGCGATGCGCAGCGCCCAGGGATCAATGGCGCCAAAGGGGGGCGGCTGCAGTTCCACATCGGCGGCGTCGAACTCCAGTGCGGCAAGCTCCTGCAGGCTCTCCGGCGTGATCGCGATGATCGCGTTCTCCCGGCTGGTCGGCCAGACCAGGGTGCTGTCCACATTCGCCGGGGCGATGGCGATCGCCCCGGTCGGCGCGTCGTAGATCTGGGGCCTGTCGCTGCCGAGCGTCGCCCGGAAGCGGGGCGCCGGGGCCAGCATGATCCCGACGCAATGATCCTGCGCCAGGAAAGTCTGCGATCCCGGCGGGCGGATCGAATGGAACGCGCCGCCCCGCGGCGTCGCGATTCGCGGCCCCGCGGGCTGGGGAATGACGTCGAGGAGATTGTAGCCGTTCCGTCGCCCTTCGGCCTTTCGCCGCGGCAGGGGATCAGGCCGTGGCCAGGATCCGGGGCTGCCGCCGAAGGGCCGTGAAGCCGGGAGAGTGGGCATGATGCGTTCCAAAACCGGGCATACGGCGTCGCTTCCGGGACGCGTCCCGGGCCACGCCGTCGGACGATGTTCGGGCCTGCCGTGCCGTACCGGCGCCCGGCCCGCTCGGCGCCATCGCGGCGGTCTTTCTAGGTCATCGATTGATCCTGGCTTTGGCCGGAGCCGGGATCTGCCTCGATGCGTCAGGCACGGCGAATGGCTGTCCGGCCAAGCCAATGCCCCCGTCACTCCGGCCTGTGCAAAGAGGCACATCTCCCGGGCCGGGTATTTCAGAAAAGTTCGGCCCTTTCAGAAAAATGCCGACGATTCTCGGAGGTCGGCCCGCGATCCGGAACGCCGGGCATGCGGTTATGGCCGCATCCATGACGGGAGGCGCTTCGCATAGGGATGAATAGGGATGAATCGGCATGGTCCCCGCGCCAATGGCCGGTGGCCGATCTTCATGCCCGTCCCGCCCATTGACCATCACCACCGGACGGCCCCGCCGGCACGAAAAAGCCCGGCCTCTCACGAGGCCGGGCCTGCCGTCAGGGCCGCATCGGCCGAAGCGCGTCAGGCTTCGCCGACGGTGTCCAGGATCGCGGCGGAGACCGCCTCGCTGGCGCTCTTGCCGCCCCAGAGGATGAACTGGAAGGCCGGGTAGAAGCGCTCGCACTCGGTCAGCGCGATGTCGACCAGGTCCTCCAGCTGCTCCTGGCTGGCCGCCTGGGCGCCGCGCAGCAGCGTGGTGTGCCGGAACATCGGCGTCAGCTCCTCCGAGTCGACGTCGAAATGGCCGAGCCACATCCGCTCGTTGATGATGCCGAGCAGTTCCGCCACGTCGCGGCGCTTCTTCTCCGGCACCTTCAGATCGAACTGGCAGGAGAACTGCATGGCGCTGATTTCCTCCTGCCAGAAGAAGAACAGGCGATAGCTGCACCACCGGCCGGCGACCTCGGCCAGCATCTCCTCGTTGCTGGCGCGCTCGAAGCTCCAGTCATTGGCACCGATGATTTCCTCGAGCGTGTCGAGGGGGTTTTGGGTGAAGGCGGATTCCTCGAAGGTCTGGGACGCCGTGGTCATGATCCTCCGCTCCCGTTCCGCGGTGAGGTGGCACATCTATGCCCCTCATACGTGGCCAATACCCAATGTGTAGTGGTTTTACCCATTACAGCCTTTCCAAGACAACGGTCGCACAAGGGCTTGTTGGGCGCAACCGATATGCACCGCTGCTGTGATAAAAGTTGTGGATGATTTGTGACGAAATTCAGTCCGCCTTGGCCCGGGACCTGCGGCCCTTGG
>NZ_JANX01000397.1 GCF_000767795.1 Inquilinus limosus MP06
CCGACCTCCCGCAGCGCCGCAACGGCACGGTCTCGCGCGCCGGCGCCGGGCAGGCCCAGCGCGACGTTGCGCCAGACGCTCTTCCACGGCAGCAGCCGCGGCTCCTGGAACACCACCGTGCGCTCCGACGGCACCGTCACGGTGCCGGCCGGGGCGGGGTCGAGCCCCGCCAGGGTGCGCAGCAGCGTCGACTTGCCGGAGCCGCTGCGGCCCAAGAGGGCGACGAAGGCGCCGTCGGCGATGTCGAGGTCCAGCCGGTCGAGGACGTTGGGGCCGCCGAAGGACCGGGTCAGGCCGCGGATGCGGACGACGTCCGGGCGCTCGGCGGAGTCGGTGTCGGCCCGCTGGCGGGCGGCGGAGAGGGGCACGTGGCTCACTCCTTCACGAAGCTGGGGCGCCAGCGCAGCACGCTGCGCTCGATCAGGCGGACGAGCTGGTCGGCGGCGAGGCCGAGCAGGGCGTAGACGATCAGGCCGACGAAGATGATGTCGGTGCGCAGGAAGTCGCGCGCGGTCATCACCAGGTAGCCGATGCCGCTGGAGGCGTTGATCTGCTCGCCGATCACCAGGCTGAGCCAGGCGGAGCCGAGCGAGTAGCGCAGGCCGACCAGGGCGGAGGGCAGGGCGCCCGGCAGGATCACCTGGCGGATCAGCTCGCGCTGCGACAGGCCGAACACGCCGGCGGCCTCGACCAGCTTGGCGTCGACGCCGCGGATGCCGGCGAACAGCGTCAGATAGATCGGGAAGGCCGAGCCGAGCGCGACCAGCGCGATCTTCGGCGTCTCGCCGATGCCGAACCACAGGATGAACAGCGGCACCAGCGCCAGGAAGGGCATGGTCCGCAGCATCTGCATGATGGCGTCGACCAGGTCCTCGCCGCGCTTCGACAGCCCGGCGACCAGCGCCAGGGCTGCGCCGGTGGTGACGCCGATGGCGAGGCCGGCGCTGACCCGGCCGAGCGAGACCAGCAGGTGCTGCAGCAGCTCGCCCGAGGCCAGCAGCGTCCAGAAGGTGCCGATGATGGTCAGCGGCGAGGCGATCGACCGCGCCGGGATCAGCCCGGCGGAGGAGCCGGCCTGCCACAGCAGCACGATCACCAGCGGCGGGATGAAGCGGCGGAACCGCTCGATCCGGGCCGTGAAGCCGCCGGCAGACTGGGTCAGCGAGAGGGTGGCCAAGGCGATGTCCTGTTGCCGGGATGCGAGGGGGGCGACAGTGGGCGCCGCCGATATGTAGATCATGACTGACGATGTTTCTTAGTCAATGTGATTCTCAATTTAATATCAAAAATAGAATGTATAATTTTAAGATGCTGATTCTCCTTCGCTCTCTGCCGGCGATGGGGATCGGAGCGGCGATTCCGGGCACCATCGCATGGCAGCGATGCCGGACGATTGCACATCGACAATTTGTTTTGACGACGCTTTGGCCGCTATGACAATGGCCTTTCAGACCAGCCGTAGCCTCGCCGATCCGGGATCGGCCCTGGAGTCGACATGACCAGCCTGAACGGCCGCGTGGCCGAGCACGACATCGATGCCCTGTTCCTGCAGCGCTGGTCGCCGCGCGCCTTCACCGAGGAGGCGATCCCGGAGGTGGAACTGCTGCGCTTCTTCGAGGCGGCGCGCTGGGCGCCCTCGGCCTACAACGCCCAGCCCTGGCACTTCATCTACGCCCGCCGCGGGACGGAGCGCTGGCCGGTGTTCCTCGAGATCCTGAATGAATGGAATCGCGGCTGGGCCCAGCATGCCGCCGCGCTGATCATCGTGGCGTCGAAGGCCAGCTTCGACCAGCCGGACAAGGGCGAGACGCCGCTGCCGACCCACTCCTTCGACGCCGGCGCCGCCTGGTCGAACTTCGCGCTGCAGGCGCTGCTCGCCGGCTGGCACACCCATGGAATGGCGGGATTCGACCGCGACAAGGCCCGCAGCCTGCTGGGCCTGCCGCCGGAATACGGGGCCGACGCGGCGATCGCCATCGGCCGGCTCGGCGACAAATCCGTCCTGCCGGAGAGCCTGCAGCCACGCGAGATCCCCAGCGGCCGCAAGCCGCTGTCCGCCATCGTGTCGGAGGGCGCGTTCCGGGTGAAGTAGGCCGGGTACGGCCGCCTCTGTCCTGTCATGCCCGGGCTTGACCCGGGCATCCAGAGAGCATCGAGACCCTCTGGATGCCGGGTCAAGCCCGGCAATGACATGTTCAGATTCAACATAATAGAATAGTTCAAAATTTCAGTTTGACTCATTCATGTTTGTATATTCTCGTGATTCACGTCTAATTTCTGCATTGCCGTCCCTCGCTCACCGCAAGGAGCGCCCGTGCCCATTCTCCTGTCGCGCCGCTCGCTGCTGGCCGGCGGCGCCGGCCTCCTGGCGTTCCCCGGCCAGTCTCGGGCCGGAACTGATTTCGTCGGCGTCGCCCTGCGCGCTGCCAAGTACAAGGGCCGTGAGGACAATCTGCTGCGCGCGGCCGGGCAGCTCGGCACGCCCTATACCCTGACCTTCGGCGAGTTCGCCTCCGGCAACGTGATCGTCGAGGCGATGAATGCCGGCGCCATCGATGTCGGGTCGATGAGCGAGATCCCGCCGGTCTTTGCCGCCGCCTCCGGCGCCCGGATCAAGGCGGTCGCGATCATCGCCGACGACGTCAACAACCAGGTCGTGCTGGTGCCGAAGGACAGCCCGATCCGCACGCCGGCCGACCTCGCCGGCAAGCGTGTCGGCTATGTCCGCGCCACCACCACCCAGTACTACCTGGCGCGGATCCTGAAGGCGGCCGGCCTGTCCTTCGCCGACATCATCGGCGTGCCGCTGACCCCGGCCGACGGCCGTGCCGCCTTCGACCAGGGCGCGATCGACGCCTGGGCGATCTACGGCTACTCGGTGCCGATCACGATCTCCGCCTCCGGCGCCCGGGTGCTGGTCACCGCCAATGGCTACCTCTCCGGCAACTACATCTACGCCGCCCGGGCCGAGGCGCTGGACGACCCGAAGCTGTCGGCCGCGATCGGCGACTACCTGCTGCGCATCAAGCGGGCCTGGGCCTGGCAGCAGGCCCATCTCGAGGAATGGGCGACGATCTTCAGCGACGCCATCGGCGTGCCGCGCGACATCGTGCTGGGCCAACTGCGCAACGCCAGCCAGCCCAACGACCTGAAGCCGGTGACCGACGACGCCGTCGCCTCGGTCCAGGCCGTCGCCGACACCTTCGTCGAGCTCGGCCTGGTGCCCGGCCCGATCGACGTCGCCCCGCTGTTCGACCGCCGCTACGGCGATCTGCTGTCCAAGAGCGCCTGAGCCTTCGCCCCCTCCCAAGGATTCCCCATGAGCCAAGCCACCGTTGCCACCCGCGCCCGGGACTTCTTCACCCTGCCGCAGCACAGCTCGCTGGAGGCGGAGCGGCTGCATCGCAAGCAGCGCCTGGCGGCGGCCTTCCGCATCTTCGCCCGCCGCGGCTTCGACCAGGGCCTGGCCGGGCACATCACGGCGCGCGACCCGGAGCTGACCGACCATTTCTGGGTCAATCCGCTGGGCAAGCATTTCGGCCAGATCCGTGTCTCCGACCTGCAGCTGGTGAACGAGCATGGCGAGATCGTTGCCGGCGACCAGCCGATCAACGAGGCCGCCTTCGTCATCCACGCCGCGATCCACAAGGCGCGGCCGGACGTGATCGCCGCCGCCCACACCCATTCGACCTACGGCAAGGCCTGGTCGACGCTGGGCCGGCTCCTGGACCCGATCACTCAGGATTCCTGCACCTTCTACGGCGACCATGGGCTCTATGGCGAGTTCCACGGCGTGGTGCTGGAGGCGGAGGAGGGCCAGCGCATCGTCGGGGCGCTCGGCGACCGCAAGGCCGTGATCCTGCAGAATCACGGCTTCCTCACCGCCGGCCCGTCGGTCGAGGCGGCCGCGTGGTGGTACATCGCCATGGACAACGCCGCCCACGCCCAGCTGCTGGCCGAGGCCGCGGGCACCCCGATCGTGCTGGACCACGACACCGCGAAGTTCACCTATGACCGGATCGGCGGCCCGACCGGCGGGGCGCTCAGCTTCAAGCCGTTGTGGGACTGGATCGTCGTGGCCGAGCCCGACCTGCTGGATTGATGCCGATGCACAGCACGCTCAGCCGCCGCGACCTGTCGCGCCTCGCCTTCGGCCTGCCGCTGCTGACGCTGGCCCGCCCGGGACATGCCGAGGAGACGGCGCTGCAAGTTGGTGACCAGCTGTTCGGCAACCGTTCGGTGGTCGAGGTCTCGGGCCAGGCGGACAACCTGCCCTACCGGATCGACTGGAAGCAGTTCCCGGCGGCGCAGCCGCTGCTCGAGGCGCTGAATGCCGGCGCGCTCGATGTCGGCATGATGGGCGACCTGTCCTTCTTCACCGTCTTCGCCGCCGGCGCCCCCTTGCGTGCCATCGGCGCCTACCGGGCCGACCCGCGCACCCAGGCGATCCTGGTGCGGTCGGAGTCGCCGATCCAAGGCGTGCAGGACCTGAGGGGCAAGCGGCTGGCCGGCACCCGCGCCGGCTGGGGCCAGTTCCTGATCCTGGCGACGCTGAAGCAGGCCGGCATCGACCCGTCGGAGGTCGAGATCGTGCTGCTGCCGCCGCCGGAGGCGCGGTCGGCGCTGGCGGCCGGCGCGATCGATGCCTGGGCGGTGTGGGAGCCCTATGTCTCGACCGAGATCCTGGAACGCGGCGCCCGGGTGGTGGCGGACGGGCGCGGCCTGTCGCCGACCATCACCCTCGTCGCGGCCCATGTCGATGCGATCGCCGCCAAGCACGCGGCGCTGCAGGACTTTCTCGGCCGGCTCAGCGCCGGCCGCGCCTGGGTCCGCGCCCATCCGGCCGAATACGCCCGCTACTACGCCGGGCTCTCCAAGATCCCGGAGGCGGTGGTGCAGCGGTCGACCGAGCAGCAGCAGGTCGGCTTCGTCGCCCTCGACGACGCGGTGGTGGCGGAGCTGCAGCGCGCCGCCGACCTGACGGTGGAGTTCGGGATCCTGCGCGGCCGGGTCGACGTCGCCAGCACCATCGACCGCAGCTTCAGCGCGGTCTGATCCTCTCCGTCGGGGGACGGAGGAGGGGAGAAGGCCCGGCCGAGGGGGACTTTGGCCGGGCCTTTCCATCAACCCCGTTGGTCGATGCCGGCAGCCTCGGCCGCAAGGCCGATGGCCAGCAGCCGGGCGTCGTCGCCGGCGGGGGCGGAGAGCAGCAGGCTGGTCGGCAGGCCGCGCCCGTCCAGCCCGGTCGGCAGGGCCAGGCCGCATAGGGTCAGGATGTTGCCGATCATGGTGTTGCGCAGGGTGCGCAGGTTGACCTGGTGGTACAGGTCGACATCGGCCTCCAGCGGCGCGATCTCCGGCGCCGCGTGCGCCACGGTGGGAAAGGCCAGCAGGGCGCCGTCCAGCTCCGCCGCCAGGGCCACGGTCAGCCGCCGGCGCATGTCCTGGATCGCCAGCAGGCTCAGCGCCGTCATCCGCTTGCCGGCCGTGATGCGCGAGGTGATGCGCGGGTCGACCCGCGCCGCGTCCGGCCCCTCCATCAGCTCGCGGTGGAAGGCATAGGCCTCCGCCGCCGTCAGCGATCCGTGGGCGGCGCCGGTCGCGAACATCTCGTCGATGACGGGCAGGCGCCGGCGCTCGACCTTGGCCCCGGCGGCGGCGAGGACCGACAGCGCCCGCTCGAAATTGGCGACCACGCCGTCCTCGGCCTGGTCGAACACCACATTCTCCGGCACCACCAGCCGCAGGCCGGCCAGCCCGGCGCGGCGGATGTCGGTGGCCACGGCGCCGCGCAGGGCGGCGTCCAGCAGGATGCAGTCCTCCACCGTCCGGGCCAGCGGGCCGACCGAATCGAGGGTCTGCGACAGCGGGTAGACGGCGGTCTTGTCGATCCGGCCCTCGGAGGTCTTCAGCCCGACCAGCCCGTTGAAGGCGGCCGGGATGCGGACCGAGCCGCCG
>NZ_JANX01000398.1 GCF_000767795.1 Inquilinus limosus MP06
GCCCCGGCCGCCGCGCCGACTGGCCGGAGGCCGGGCCGCGCCCGACCCGCGCGGCGGTGCTGGAGCGCTTCCTGGCGCTGACCGACGACCGCACCGCCGTGGTCGCCACCACCGGCAAGGCCGGACGCGAGCTGTTCACCCTGGCGGACCGGAAGCAGCACATCTACCAGGTCGGGTCGATGGGCGGCGCCTCCGGCATGGCGCTGGGCGTAGCCCTGAACACCGAGGCGCCGGTGGTGGTGCTGGACGGCGACGGCGCCGCGCTGATGAAGCTGGGCACCTTCGCCACCATCGGCGCCCAGGCGCCGGGCAAGCTGATCCACATCCTGCTCGACAACGGCGTGCATGACTCGACCGGCGGCCAGGCCACGGTCTCCGCCTCGGTCGATTTCGCCGCGGTGGCTTTGGCCTGCGGCTATCAGTTCGCCGCCTCCTGCGCCAGCCTGGACGGGTTCGAGGCCGCGTTCCGCGCCGCGTCCGAGGCGCCACGGCCGGCGCTGATCCATGTCCGCATCGCGCCGGGCTCGATGGAGAAGCTGGGGCGGCCGACCGTGGCCCCGGCCGATGTCGCCCGCCGCTTCAAGGATTTCCTCGCCGGCCTGCGCCCGGCGGCAACGGGTGCCGGCACCGCATCATGAAATGGCCCGCCTGCATCGGGATCGCCGTCGGCCTGGCGGTCGCGGTCGTGCTGGTCTGGCTGACCGGCGCCGCCGAGATCTGGGCCGCGCTGACCGGCGCCGGCTGGGGCATCCTGGCCGTCATCGCCCTGCACTTCCCGCAGTTCCTGTTCTCCTCGCTCGGCTGGCGCGTGCTGGTGCCGGAGCGGCCGGTGCCGCCGCTGAGCTTCTTCATCCGGCTGCGCTGGATCCGCGAGGCGATCAACTCGCTGCTGCCGGTGGCGCAGATCGGGGGCGAGCTGATCACCGCCCGCCTGCTGGCGATGCGCGGCGTGCCGCTGAACCGGTCCGGCGCCGCCATCGTCGTCGACCTGACGACGCAGATGGCCAGCCAGGTGGTGTTCACCGTCTTCGGCCTGGTGCTGCTGTTCCTCGGCGCCCATGACGGCGCCATGACGCCCTGGATCATCGCCGGGGCCGGCGTCGGCCTGGTGCTGGTGGTGCTGTTCGTCGGCGCCCAGCGCTTCGGCATGTTCAAGGTGCTGGAGCGCGGCCTGATCCGCCTGGCCGACAGGTTCGGCTGGGAGTCGCTGGGCGAGGTCTCCGGGCTGCACGATTCGATCGTGTCGCTGTATGGCGATCATGCCCGCCGGGTCTGGACCTCGGGCGGCCACCATTTGGTCTCCTGGCTGCTGGGCTGCCTGGAGATCTGGGCGACGTTGTGGGCGCTGGGCCTCGAGCCCAGCCTGCGCGACGCGGTGATCATCGAGAGCCTGGCCCAGGCCGTCCGCATCGCCGGCGTGCTGGTGCCGGGGGCGCTGGGGGTGCAGGAGGGCGGCTTCATCGTCATCTGCGGCCTGCTGGGCATCCCGCCGCACAGCGCCGTGGCCATGGCCCTCATCCGCCGGATCCGTGAGATCGCGCTGGGCGTGCCGGGCCTCATGGCCTGGCAGGTGATGGAAGGCCGGCACCTGGCCCGGCGCCGCCGCGCCCGCGCCTCGGAGGCCTCGTGATGCCCTGGTCCGCCGATGACCCGGCCCTGCTGACGCCAGGACCGCTGACCACCCGGATCGAGACCCGCCGCGCCATGCTGCGCGACTGGGGCTCGCGCGACCGCGCCTTCATCGCCCTGACGGCGGAGCTGCGGCAGCGGCTGCTGGCCGTCGCCAAGGGCGAAGCCGGCCATGTCGCCATCCCGCTGCAGGGCAGCGGCACCTTCATCGTCGAGGCGGCGATCGCCACGCTGCTGCCGCCTGCGGGCAAGCTGCTGGTGCTGGCCAACGGGTCCTATGGCGAGCGCATGGTCGCCATCGCCACCCGCCTGGGCCGGTCGGTAGAGGCCCTGCGCTGGCCGGAGGACCGGCCGGTGGAGCCGGAGCGGATCGATGCCGCGCTGGCCGCCGATCCGTCGATCACCCATGTCGCCCTGGTCCATTGCGAGACCACATCGGGCATCCTCAACCCGTTCGAGGCGGTGGCCGAGATCGCGGCCCGGCATGGCCGGCCGCTGATCCTGGATGCGATGAGCAGCTTCGGCGCGCTGCCGATCGACCTGTCCGACACCCCGGCTGCGGCGGTGCTGGCCTCCAGCAACAAGGGGCTGGAGGGGGTGCCGGGCCTGGGCTTCGCCCTGGTCGAGCGACAGGCGATCGCGGCGGCGAAGGGCAACAGCCCGTCGACCAGCCTCGACCTGCACGACCAGTGGCGCGGTTTCGAGGGCAACGGCCAGTGGCGCTTCACCCCGCCTGTGCAGGTGGTGGCGGCGCTGGTCGAGGCGCTGCGTCTCCTGGAGGCCGAGGGCGGACCGGCCGCCCGGCTGCGCCGCTACCGGGACAATTTCGACACGCTGCTGGCCGGCATGGAGGGGATGGGCTTCCGCCTGTTCCTCGACCCCGCGGTGCAGGCGCCGATCATCGCCACCTTCCATCCGCTTGACGATCCGCGCTTCGTCTTCGACCAGTTCTACGAGGCGCTGGCCGCGCGCGGCTTCCTGATCTATCCGGGCAAGCTGACCCGGGCCGACAGCTTCCGCATCGGCTGCATCGGCGCCCTCGACCGCAACGATTTCCAGGCTCTGCTCGTTGCCATCGAGGACACCCTGTCGGAGATGCGCCGATGAAGACCATCGCTCCCCTCTTCGCCTTCGCCTGGCTCGCGCTCGGCGCCGCCACCGCCTCGGCGGCGACGGTCCAGATCGTCGTGGCCAACATCAAGGAGGCGAAGGGCACGATCCGGATGTCGCTGTGCCCGCAGGACAAGTTCCTGGGGGACGACTGCCCGTACAGCGGCACCGCGCCGGCCACCGTGCCGCAGGCGACCGTGGTCATCCCCAACGTCGCCCCGGGCGTCTACGCGGTCCAGGGCTACCAGGATGTCAACGACAACCACAAGGTCGACCGGACGCTTCTGGGCGTGCCGGAGGAAGGCGTCGCCTTCTCCCGCGACCCTTCCTATTTCTTCGCCCCGCCGGACTTCAAGGACGCCGCCTTCACCGTCAGCCCCCAGGGGACGCGAGTCACTCTCCGGCTGCGCTATTTCTGAGCCGTTGCCGGCTTCTTCCGGACCGCCGCCTTGGGCCGCCGCGACAGCACGCCGAGCCAGGCCGCGCCCGCCGGGGTGATCACCGCCGCCGCGATCAGCATCGGCCAGGCCAGGCCGAGCCAGACGAAGACCGGCACCAGGGCCAGGGCGTCGTCGGGATCGACCACCACCCCGCGATGGCGCATGGCGTAGCGCGACAGCTCGATCACCTTGGTCACGTTGAGCTGCCAGAACAGCACGCCGATGCCGATGCCGGCCGCGGCGCCGAGCAGGATGGGGGGAAGCCCGAGGCCGGCCCGGGCCAGCCCGATGCCGATGCCGATGAAGGCGATCGCGTCGCACAGGCAGTCGACGCACAGGTCGTAGCGGTGCCCGCCCGGGCTCATCTGCCCGGTCTGGCGCGCGAGCTCGCCGTCGGCCCGGTCGAACAGCATCGACAGCAGGAACATGACCCCACCCAGATCGGCCCAGGCCCCGCCGCAGGCGAAGCCCGCCGCCGCCGCCACGCCGGTGGCCAGCCGCACGGTGGTGAGCTGGTTCGGGGTGACGCCGGTCGGCGCGATCCGCCGGACGACCGGTCGGACGATACGGTGGATCAGGGTGTCGTGGCTCATCCTGTCTCTGTGGTCTCCGCAACCGTCCGCAATGCTCTGATCCGTCCTGTTTTCTAGACCATCATGCCGAATGTAAGGCAACGGTCTCGGCATGCCTGCGTCGCAACCGCGACGCGTCTTTCACGCCGTTGCGATTGCAATCCGTCGCCGGTCCTGAGCTATGGTATAGCGTCGCGCTGGGTTTCGTCGCCTGCCGAGGCTGTCTTCGCATGACCACGCCCATTCCCTCCCGGCCCCTGGGGCCGACCCTCACACGCCGCGCCGCCCTCGGCGTCGTCGGCGGCATCGCTTTGGCCGGGCCGGCCGCCTATGCCCTGCCGCCGGCGGCGCGCCCCGGCTCCCTGCTGGACGAGGTCCACAACCGGGTCGAGCCGTATCTCGAGCTCGGCCACGCCCATACCGGCGAGACCTATGTCGGCCGGTTCTACGGCCCCGATGGCTATGACGTCGCCGAGTTGCAGAAGCTCGACTGGTTCCTGCGCGACTGGCGGCAGACCGCGACGGTGCAGATGGATCCGCGGCTGTTCTGGGCGCTGGCGGTGATCCGTACGGTGGCTCAGCGCGCCGGCTTCAGCGGCAGGGCCACGATCAATTCCGGCTACCGTACGCTGAAGACCAACTCCTCGCTCGAGGGCACGGCCCGCAACTCCCTGCACATGGCCGGCCGCGCGATCGACCTGACCTTCGAGAAGGTGCCGCCGAGCCAGCTCGTCGGCTGCGCGCTGGCGCTGCAGATCGGCGGCGTCGGCCAGTATCCGGGCTTCACCCACATCGATTCCGGCAACCTCCGCACCTGGCACGGCTGAACGGCTGCGCCGCTGCCCGTGACGGCCCGGTGACAATCCGCGCGCCCGGATGGGATTCCCAATCGCAGGGTCGACGCGGCGGCACGATCGTCCTATCCATGGTTCAGCCATGCGTGACCGCGCAGGCGCGCCCGCCACAGGCGCACCGGACCCTGCATTTCGAGGGGGAGAGCCCGCCGCCATGCCGTTCCCGTTCACCCGCGCCGCCGTCCTCGCCGCGACCCTTATCGTCGTGGGATGCGGCGAGTCACAGACGACCTCGCTGCTCCGGATGGGCGACAACATCCGCGCCGCGGGCGACCCCGACACGGCGATGACCTTCTATCAGCGTGCCGCGACCGAGGACCCCAGCAACCCGCAGCCGATGGTCAAGCTGGGCGACGCGACGCTGCAGGCCGGCGACCCGGTGCGCGCCGCCAGCTACTACCACGCCGCCCTGGCGGTGGAGCCGACCAATGTCGATGCCCTGCGCGGCCTGGGCAAGGTGCAGCTGGCCCAGGGCAAGCCGCAGGAGGCGATCGCGGTGCTGGACCAGGCGCTGGCCCGCAAGCCGGACGACGTGTCGACCATCCTGGCCAAGGGCACCGCGCTGGCCCTGCTGGGCCGGCCGCAGGAGGCCCAGGGCCTGTATCAGAAGGCGCTGCTCAAGGCCCCCGGCAATGTCAGCCTGAAGACCAACCTCGCCCTCTCCTACGCTCTGGCCGGCAACACCGGCGAGGCGGTGCAGGTGATGCGGGAGGCCGCAGCGGCGCCCGACGCCACCGCCGTGCAGCAGCGCAACCTGGCGCTGGTTCTGGCCATGGATGGCAAGACCCAGGAGGCGCGGCGGGTGGCCGAGACAGCCCTGTCGGCGAAGGAGGCGCGCAGCCTTCTCAGCGCGGCGCGGCGGATCCGCGGCATCAAGGACCCGGTGCGGCGGGCCCAGGCGATCGGCACGATCGGCTGAGCCGAGACCACGGCGCCCGGATTACGGGGCGCCGCCGCCGGAGATGTCGGTGGTGCTGTTGCCGGTGCCGGATGACGGCGGCAGGACCATGCCCGCCTGGCTGCGCTTGTTCTGCGTATCCGTGTCGGCGTCGGTGTTGTCGCTGCCGTCCAGCTGCAGGTAGCGCTCGGCCGCGCGGACGGACGGGTTGGCGAAGGCCGGCCCCATCTGGCGCCCCTGGAACAGATCGCTCTTGCGCTCGACCTGCAGCGCCAGGTTCAAGTCGTTGGCGCAGCCCATCGGCAGGTCCTCCGGCAGCGAGCCGTCCGGATTCAGGCAGCGCTTGGGCCACAGCGCCTGCTGCCCGGCCGCCGCCACCTGCACGGTGTCGGAGGCGGAGGGGTCGTTGACCAGCGAGATGCTGTAGCGGCCG
>NZ_JANX01000399.1 GCF_000767795.1 Inquilinus limosus MP06
CCTACCCCCCTCCCGCAAGGGGAGGGGGGACCAAGAATGAGTGGTCCCGGATTCGGAAATCCGACAGATTTGACGGCCCCAGGGAGGACATCATGGACATCACCATCCCGCTGCTCAGCATCCTCGGCGCCATCGTGGTCGGGGCGGCCAGCCCGGGGCCAAGCTTCGTCTTCGTCACCCGCACCGCCATCGCCCTGTCGCGCCGCGACGGGCTGGCCGCCGCGCTGGGCATGGGCGTCGGCGGCGTGGTCTATGGCGGGCTCGGCCTGTTCGGCCTGCAGGCGATCCTGGCCCAGGTGGAATGGCTGTACCTGACGCTGAAGGTGGCGGGCGGTCTGTACCTGCTGTGGCTCGCCCTCGGCCTGTGGCGCACGGCGGCGCAGCCGATCGCGGTGCCGAAGACGGCGGAGGGCCGGCCGCGCAGCGTCCGCCGCTCCTTCACCCTGGCCGCCGTGACCCAGCTGAGCAACCCGAAGGCCGCGATCGTCTATGGCAGCATCTTCGCCGCCTTCCTGCCGCCGCAGGTGCCCGCCTGGACCTTCGCCGTGCTGCTGCCCGCGATCTTCGCCATCGAGGCCGGCTGGTACACCATCGTCGCCTTGGTCTTCTCGGCCGATCGTCCCCGCGCCGTCTATCTGCGCTGGAAGCGCTGGTTCGACCGCGCCGCCGGCTCGGTCATGGGCGCGCTCGGCATCCGCCTGATTCTGGGGGCCGGGAAGCTTTAGGAACCCCACCCCTTTTTACTGTCATTGCCGGGCTTGACCCGGCAATCCAGGAGCCACTGAGAGCGGCTCTTGAAAGCCCCTGGATCCTCGGGTCAAGCCCGAGGATGACAGGATAGGATGGGTCGGCCTCGCCCTCAGAACCGCGTCACGACGCTGATGCCCGTGCCGTCGAAGCGGTCCATTTGAGGCAGCGCCACCGCCGCCTCGTCCAGGCTGATGCGGCTGCCGATCAGCTTCTGCGGCGCCAGCGTGCCGGCGGCGATCATGTCCAGCATCGCCTGGTAGCGGAACGCCTGCATGCCGTGGCTGCCCAGGATCTCCAACTCATAGGCGATCACCCGGTCCATCGGCACCGGCGACCGGGCATGGTCGTCCAGCATCAGCCCGACCTGGATGTGCCGGCCGCGCCGGCGCAGGCAGCGGATCGAGTTCATGCAGGTGGCCGGATGCCCCAGCGCGTCGACCGAGACATGGGCGCCGCCGCCGGTCAGGTCGCGAATCTCGTGCACCACATTGGCCGAGCCGCCGGCATTGACCGTCGCCGCCGCGCCGAGCCGGCGGGCGAGGTCGAGCTTCTGCTCGGTCAGGTCGACCGCTACGACATTGGCCCCGAGGGCCCGGGCGATCATGATCGCCGACAGGCCGACGCCGCCGCAGCCATGCACCGCCACCCATTCCCCGCCCCGCACCCGGCCCTGGTCGACGATGGCGCGGAACGAGGTGGCGAAGCGGCAGCCCAGGCTGGCCGCCGTGGCCGAATCGATCTCGTCCGGCAGGGCGACGAGGTTGGTGTCGGCGAAGTCGAGCGCGACATATTCGGCGAAGGAGCCCCAGGCGGTGAAGCCGGGCTGGAACTGCCGTTCGCACACCTGCTGGTTGCCGCTGGCGCATTCCGGGCAATGGCCGCAGCCGGCGACGAAGGGCACGGTGACCCGCTGGCCCTCGCGCCAGCGCCGCACCTGCGGCCCGACCGCGACGATGGTGCCTGCCAGCTCATGCCCCGGCACATGCGGCAGCACGATGTCGGCATCGTGCCCCATCCAGCCATGCCAGTCGCTGCGGCACAGCCCCGTGGCCTCGACCTTCACCACCACGCCCTCAGGCGCGGGCGACGGGTCGGGCACGCTCTGCACGGTCGGCGCCTGGCGGAACTGCTCGAAGACGACGGCTTTCATCGGTGTGGCCTATCGCGTTGAGGGTGGAACCCGACCACCTCGTCATCGCGAGGAGCGAAGCGACGTGGCGATCCAGCGGCACGATTCCTGGATTGCCACGCCCCTTCGGGGCTCGCAATGACGATGAGTGAGATCGTCCGCCTCAGCTGATCCCGAAAATCCGGTGCGTGCCTTCGACGTCGCGCAGCGGGTGGAGGCCGAGGTCGAGCAGCGGGCGGCCGCAGGCGTCGCGGAACGGTTCCGACACCAGCACCCGGCGGCGCAGGGTCTTGGTCAGCTCCTCCAACCGGCTGGCGCGGTTCACCGCCGGGCCGATCACGGTGAAGTCCAGCCGCCGGGCGGCGCCGATATTGCCGTAGGCGATCTCGCCGACATGCAGGCCGATGCCGAAATCGACCGCGTCCGGCCCCGCCAGCCCGCGCTCGGCATTGGTGGCGTCGACCCGGGCGCAGAAGGCCTCGGCCGCGGCCAAAGCGGCGGCGCAGGCGGCGCGGCGGTCCACATCCTGCGTCACCGGGAAGATCGCCAGCACCGCGTCGCCGATGAACTTCAGGATCTCGCCGCCCTCGGCCTCGATCGCCGTGCCCATGTCGCCGAACCAGCCATTCAGCAGCTCGACCACGTCGCGGATCGCATTCACCTCGCTGCGCCGGGTGAAGGCGCGCAGGTCGGCCAGCCAGATCGCCGCCTCGATCCAGTCGACCTGGCCGCGCTCGATCTGGCCCTCGACGATGCGCTGGCTGGTGCGGGCGCCGACATAGGTGTCGAGCAGGTCGAGCGCGATGCGTTTCCACACCTGGCGCTCGGCATAGGGGCTGAACAGACGGGCCGCGGTGTCCAGCGCCTTCAGGTCGTCATCGTCGAAGCCGCCCGGCTGCCGCGTGGCAAAGGACAGGAAGCGGGTGCGGCTGGTGTCGAGGAAGGGCAGCGGCGTGATCAGATAGTCGGTGGAGCCCTGCTGCTGCAGCTCCTGCAGCATCGGCAGGTCGCTGACATCGCCGTCGAGCCGGCGGCGATACGCCCGCTCGGTATCGTCGACGATCTTGGTCGGGCTGGTCAGATAGCCCGTGCTCTGCAGGATGCCCTGGCGCTCGCGCTCCCGGAACTCGATGGCCTCGTCGCTCCAGACCAGCATGGTGCCGCTGATCTCGGGATGCAGCACCTCGAGCCCGATATGGATGCGCCAGACCGGGACGATGGTCTGCGCCACCCGCTCGCAGAATCCCGGGAACAGGCCCTTGAGCGGCACCGGCCGCCGTGTCGCCTCGACCAGCCAGAGGCCAAGCGCCTCGAGCCCGGCGCGATGCCTGTCGGCGATCGGTCGGTCATCCCAGTCCGGCGGCAATCCGTCTTGCATTGCGGGAGAAGACCCTTTCGGCGGGTCGCGGTCAATGCGCGCGTGGCGCCGCGCCCCGACAGGATGGCATCCGCCGGCGGCTCCGGCCAGACCGTGCGGTCCTGCGCCGCGTGCGCGGGCTGTCCGTCTGCCCTGCGGCACGGTCATGTCATCCACGCTGCTTCCGGCCTATCCTGCGGGGACATATCGCACCGCCAGCAAGAGAGGACCGACATGGCTGCGCAACGGACCGGCTCCGACCTCCTCGTCGAGGCCCTGGTCAATGAGGGCGTGGACCGCGTCTTCGGCGTGCCCGGCGAGGAGAATCTCGACATCGTCGAATCGCTCCGCCGCTCCGGCATCGAGCTGATCGTCACCCGGCACGAGCAGTCGGCCGCCTTCATGGCCGCGACCTATGGCCGCCTCACCGGCAGGGCCGGCGTCTGCCTCACCACGCTCGGGCCCGGCGCCCTCAACCTCACCACCGGCGCGGCCTATGCCCTCCTGGGCGCCATGCCGATGGTGATGATCACGGGGCAGAAGCCGATCCTGAAGAGCCGCCAGGCGCAGTTCCAGATCGTCGACATCGTCGCCACCATGCGGCCGCTGACCAAGTCGTCGCGCCAGATCGTCAGCACCGGCGCGATCCCCACCCTGGTGCGCAACGCCTTCCGCATCGCCCAGGAGGAGCGGCCGGGCCCGGTGCATCTGGAGCTGCCGGAGGACATCGCCGCCGCCCCGGCGCCCGAGGGGCTGGGCCCGGTGCCGCTGCACCCGCTGGAGCTGCCGGTGGCCAATGACGAGGCCGTGGCCACCGCCGCCGAGATGCTGCGCGCGGCCGAGCGCCCGCTGGTGATGATCGGCGCCGCCGGCAACCGCCGCCACCTGGTGCCGGCGCTGTCCGACTTCGTGCGCCGGATGGGCATCCCGTTCTTCAACACCCAGATGGGCAAGGGCGCGGTCGACGGCAATTCCGGCCTGTATATCGGCACCGCCGCCCTGTCGGAGGGCGACTATCTGCACGACGCGGTGACGAGCGCCGACCTGATCCTGGCGATCGGCCACGACGTGGTGGAGAAGCCGCCCTTCATCATGGAGCAGGCGGGGCAGACCGTGATCCATGTCGGCTACCAGCCGGCCGACATCGCCGAGGTGTATTTCCCGGATCATGAGGTGGTGGGCGACATCGGCGCCTCGCTGGGCCACCTGGCCGAAGCGTTCGGCGGGCCGCACCCGACCGCGGCCGAGGCGTTCGCCGGGCTGCGCGAGAAGATCCTGGAGCGGGCGGCGGCGGACGGCACCAGCGGCAGGTTCCCGCTGCTGCCGCAGCGCATCGTCCACGACGTGCGGGCGGTGATGCCGCAGGACGGCGTCGTCGCCCTCGACAACGGCATGTACAAGATCTGGTTCGCCCGCAGCTACCGCACCCATGTCGCCAACACCATCCTGCTGGACAATGCGCTGGCGACGATGGGCGCTGGCCTGCCCTCGGCCATGGTGGCGGCGATGCTCTACCCGGACCGCCGGGTGATGGCGGTGTGCGGCGACGGCGGCTTCATGATGAACTCGCAGGAGCTGGAGACCGCGATCCGGCTGAAGCTGAACCTGGTCGTGGTGATCCTGGTCGACAACGCCTACGGCATGATCCGCTGGAAGCAGGAGGCGCAGGGCTTCGCCGATTGGGGTCTGACCTTCGGCAACCCGGATTTCGTGACCTACGCCAAGGCCTATGGCGCCACCGGCTGGAATATCGAGTCGGCCGAGGATTTCGCGCCGACGCTGGAGCAGGCCTTCGCCCAGGGCGGCGTGCACCTGGTCAGCGTGCCGGTCGACTACACCGAGAACAGCCGGGTGTTCATCGAGGAGCTGCGCAGCCACGCCTCGGCGGTGGAAGCCGACTGACGACACAATTCCTCGCCGTCATTGCGAGGAGGCGAAGCCGACGAAGCAATCCAGGGGCCACGCCAAACGGCTCTGGATTGCTTCGCTGCGCTCGCAATGACGGCCGGACTAGGACCCGCTGTCCAGCGCATCGCCCCATCTAAGCCGGCGCGCCGCCTTCAGCACGGCGCCGTCGCGCTTGGTCACGGTGCGCTCCACGACTCCTCCTTCCGGCGCACACAGCCGCAGGTCGATTCGGGAGCCGGCGCCGCGTGGCGGGGCGATGATGCGGCCGGCGATCGGCACACCCGGATGCCGCGACACCGCGACATAGGCGAATTTCTCGTCTTCCCACGGCACCTCGCCGCCCTTGGCCTGGCGGTGGATGCGGGAGCGGGCGACGCGCTGCGAGAAATGGCACCAGTCCGGCTCGACCAGCGGGCAGTCGCGGTCATGCGGGCACGGCGCCACGACATGGCCGCCGGCCGCGATCAGGCGCGACCGGGCATCGAGGATGCGGCGCCAGCCGGCCGGGGTGCCGGGCTCGACGATCAGCAGCAGGTCGCCGGTGGCCGCCCACAGCCCGTCCACCAGCGCTCCGCGCCGGTCCGGCGCCAGCTCGTCCAGCACATAGGACAGGATGACGAGGTCATGCGCCGGCAGCTGCGGCAGCGGCTGTGCCAGATCGGCGGCGCGCCATTCCGTGGGCGGGACCGCGTCACCGGCCAGCCGGGCGCCCCAGTCGCGGAAGGCGGCGCTGCCTTCCAGCAGCGTGGCGGCGGC
>NZ_JANX01000400.1 GCF_000767795.1 Inquilinus limosus MP06
GCGGCGGGCGGGCTGACGCTGGACCCGATCGTCGTCACCGGCGCCGGCGGCACGGCCTGGGGGCCGGTCGACGGCTATGTCGCCGGCCGCAGCGCCACCGGCAGCAAGACCGACACGCCGCTGATCGAGACGCCGGCCTCGGTCTCGGTGATCGGACGGCCGCAGATGGAGGACCAGGCGGTCCGCACGGTGGACGAGGCGCTGCGCTATTCCCCCGGCGTGCGCGCCCAGCCCTTCGGCACCGACTCCCGCTTCGACTGGTTCTACATCCGCGGCTTCCGGGCCTACCAGGACGGGCTGTTCCGGGACGGGCTGTCGCTGTTCTCCACCGCCCTGGCCGGCTGGCGGGCCGAGCCCTACGGGCTGGAGCGGATCGAGCAGCTGCGCGGCCCGTCCTCCTTCCTCTATGGCGGCGGGTCGCCGGGCGGCCTGGTCAACCTGGTCAGCAAGCGGCCGCCGGAGGAGACGCTGCATTCGGCCGAGGCCGGCATCGACGAGCATGGCCGCGCCTTCGGCGCCTTCGACATCGGCGGCCCGCTGGACCAGGACGGCCAGTGGCTGTACCGGGTGACGGCGCTGGTCCATTCCGGCGGCACCGAGACCGAAAAGGCCGAGGATTTCCGAGGCTTCATCGCCCCTAGCCTGACCTGGAAGCCGAACGAGGACACCACGCTGACCATCCTGGCCAGCTACCAGCATGACGACCTGAACCAGGCGCAGGGCTTCCTGCCCTATGTCGGCACGGTGAAGCGGGCCGGCTTCGGCCGCATCCCGCGCGACCTGTTCACCAGCGAGCCGGGCTACGACAAATTCGTCCGCAACCAGGCGATGATCGGCTACCAGCTGGAGCATCGCTTCGACGACACCTGGACGGTGCGGCAGAATTTCCGCTTCGCCCATCTCGACCTGTTCCATGACGGCATGTTCGGCGTCGGCTATGCCGATGCGGCGCAGACCCGGCTGGCCCGCCTGAACTACCAGACCCGGCCCGAGGTGAATTTCGTCACCGTCGACAACCAGGCCGAGGCGAGGTTCGACACCGGGCCGCTGCAGCACACCGCGCTGGTCGGGCTGGACTACAAGCGCTACCAGATCGATGACGACCAGGCGTCGGGCCCGGCGGCGCCGCTCGACATCGTCCATCCGCATTACGGCCGGATCCCCGGCAAGGCCTCGCGCTACATCCTGAACCGGCAGGTGATGAGCCAGCTCGGCGTCTATGTGCAGGACCAGATCAGCTGGGACGACCGCTGGTTCCTGACCGCCACCGGCCGCTACGACTGGGTGTCCTCCGACATCGACAACCATCTGAACGACACCAGCACCAGCTCGAGCGACGGCGCCTTCACCGGCCGCATCGCGCTGCTCTACAAGTCGGATCTCGGCCTGGCCCCCTATGTCAGCTACTCGACCTTCTTCAACCCGGTGGTCGGCACGAATTTCTACGGCCGGCCCTTCGATCCGGAGACCGGCGACCAGATCGAGGTCGGGGTGAAGTACCAGCCGGAGGGGATGGAGAGCTTCTTCTCCGCGGCCGTGTTCGACCTGCGGCGCGAGAACACCACCACCACCGACCCGAACAACATCCTGAACCAGGTGCAGACCGGCGAGGTCCGGTCCCGCGGCGTGGAGCTGGAGGCCAATGCCAGCCTGGCCGAGGGGCTGAACCTGGTCGCCTCCTACACCCGCTACGATCTCGAGGTCACCGAGAGCAACGACGTCGACAAGGGCAAGGTGCCGATCGGCGTGCCGCAGGAGCTCGGCTCCCTGTGGCTCGACTACAAGGTCCGGCACGGCAGCTTCGAGGGCGTCGGCCTCGGCGGCGGGGTGCGCTATGTCGGCGCCAGCTACGCCGATGCCGCCAACACGCTGAAGGTGCCGGCCTCCACCGTGTTCGACGCGGCGGTCAGCTACGGCCGCGACAACTGGCGGGTCTCGCTGAACGCCTCCAACCTGTTCGACCGCACCTATGTCGCCAGCTGCAGCAGCCCGACCGCCTGCTATTACGGCGACGGCCGCGTGGTGAAGCTGACGCTGGGCTACAATTGGTGACGCGCAGGGCCGTCTGGGCGGCGCTGCTGCTGGCCCTGATGGCGGCGCTGCCGGCCAGGGCCGAATGGCCGCGCACGGTCACAGACATCCTCGGCCGGACCGTGACGATCGGGCACGAGCCGCGGCGCATCCTGCTGGCCGAGGGCTTCCAGCTGATCACCCTGGCGCTGCTCGACCCCGACCCGGTGTCGCGCCTGGCCGGCTGGGGCGGCGACCTGGAGAAGCAGGACCCGGCGACCTATGCCCTGTTCAGGGCGCGCTTCCCGGCAGTGGCGGACCTGCCGGTGGTCGGCCTCGGCAGCGGCGAGACCTTCTCGATGGAGAAGGCGCTGGCGGTGGCGCCGGACCTGGCGATCTTCAGCGCCTGGCAGGCGGCGGCGACCAGCCCGGAGGCGATGGCCGCGCCCTTCGAGCAGGCCGGCATCCCGGTGATCTTCGTCGATTTCTACCAGTCGCCGCTGACCCGCACCGTTCCCAGTCTGCGGCTGCTGGGCCGGGCGCTGGGGCGGGAGGAGGCGGCGGAGTCCTTCATCGCCTTCACCGAGGATCGTCTGCGCCGGATCCGCGACCGCATGGCCGGCGTCCCGCCGGGGCCGCGGGTGATGCTGCACGCCTATCCCGGGCTGTGGCCCTGCTGCTGGTCGGCCGGCAGCGGCAGCCTGGGCGAGGTCATCACGCTCGTCGGCGGGCGCAACATCGGCGCCGAGCGGTTCCCGACGCCGAATGGCGGCCAGCTCGACCCGGAATACGTGCTGGCGGCGGACCCGGAGGTCTACATCGCCACCGGCCTGCCGCAGCTCGACCAGGCCGGCAGCATCAGCATCGGCAGCGGGGTGGATGCGGCGGTGGCGCGGGCAAAGCTGGCGGCGCTGGCCTCCGCGCCCGGCCTGGCTGGGACCTCGGCGATGCGCCGGGGCCGGGTGCATGCGCTGTGGAACTTCTTCAACGGCGGCCCGCTCAGCATCGTCGGCATCGAGGCGATGGCGCGCTGGATCCGGCCGGAGCTGTTCGGCGATCTCGACCCCGCGGCGACGCTGGCGGAGATCAACCACCGCTTCCTGGCCGTGCCGTTCACCGGCACGTACTGGATCTCCCTCGACCCCTGACCCGTCCGCAGGAGCGGGACGCTTGGCGGCCGGCGGGCAATGCGGCTAGCCTTGCGCTCCCGAGCGCGGCCCGGCCCGGACCGCCGCGCATGACCGAAGGACAGGCGATGAGCAGCCCGTATCCCGAACTGACCCTCGTCCGCCACGGGGAGACGGAGTGGAGCGCCACCGGCAAGCACACCGGCCGGTCCGACATCCCGTTGACCGCGGCCGGGGCCGAGGCCGCGCGGACGCTGGCCGACCGGCTGCAGGGGCTGTCCGTCACCGCCGTCTGGTCCAGCCCGTCGCAGCGGGCCCGCACCACCTGCGAGCTGGCCGGCTTCGGCGCGCGCGCCGTGGTCAGGGGCGACCTGGCCGAATGGGATTACGGCGCCTATGAGGGGCTGACCACCCGGCAGATCCTGGCCGACCGGCCCGGCTGGCAGCTGTTCCGCGACGGCTGCCCGCAGGGCGAGGCCGCGGCCGATGTCGGGGCGCGGGCGGACCGCATCATCCGCGAATTCCGCGACGCCGGCAGATCGGTGCTGGCGTTCTCCAGCTCGCACTTCCTGCGGGTGCTCGCGGCACGATGGCTGGGCCTGCCGCCGGAGGGCGGGGCGAACTTCGTCCTCGACACCGCCAGCATCAGCGTCCTGGGCTATGAGCACGACCTGACCGAGCCGGTGATCCGCCGCTGGAACCTGAGATAACGCCCATGGCCGCAGCCGACCTCGACGCCTGCCGCGCCGCGATCCTGCGCGCCTTCCCGGATCTGGCCGCGTGCCGCTTCCGGATCCTGGCGGAGAGCTGGGATTCGACGGCGATCGAGGCGGAGGACCGGCTGATCTTCAAGTTCCCGCGGCACGACGCGGCGGCGCGGCGGCTGTGCAAGGAGGCCGCGCTGCTGGGCCTGGTCCGGCCCGCGGTGCCGCTGCCGGTCCCCGACCTCGCGCTGGTGGAGGGGCCGCCGCTGTTCTCGCGGCATGCCAAGATCCCGGGCGAGCACCTGCTGGCGGAGCATTATGCCGGGCTGCCCGAGGCGGCGCGCCGGCGGCTGGCCGAGGACCTGGCCCGCTTCCATGCCGGGCTGCACCGGCTCGATCCCGGCCGGATGGCCGCGGCCGGCGCCGGGCTGGTCGAGGAATGGGGCGGGGCGGACCGGATCGGCGCCAGGGCGCTGTCGGCGCTGCCCGCGGAACTCCGTCCGGCGGCGAAGCGGCTGCTCGACGCCTATGGCCGGCTGCCGCCCGAGCCGCATCCACCGGTCTACGGCTTCTTCGACGGCCATGGCTGGAACATGGCCTTCGACCATGACCGGCAGCGGCTGAACGGCATCTACGACTTCGCCGATTCCGGCATCGGGCCGCTGCACCAGGAATTCGTCTATTCCGGCTTCGTCTCGCCCGACCTGACCGCCCGGCTCGCGACGGCCTATGAGGCGCTGACCGGGCTGGCGCTCGACCGCCGGCGGATTGCCATCCTCACCGGCACGCATCGGCTGTGGGAACTGGCCGAACTGGCCGACGACCCCGAGCATCGGCCGATGATGGTGCGCAGCTTCGCGGACTGGGCCGCGGCGGCGGAGCCCGTCTAGGCGTCCCGGTCCGGAGGGTCAGAGGGCGGCCTGGCTGGACTGCCCGGCCATGTCGGGTCGCGCCGCCACGGCCGCCAGCGGCCCGTACTGGCCGATCAGCAGCGCCGCCTGGGTCCGCAGCCCGTCGCTCAGCTGCACCGCGCCCTGATCCATCTCCTCGGTGGCCCGGAACAGCAGCTTTTCGATGGTGTCGAGATGCTTCGTCCGCAGCGTGCCGGCGGCATGCGCCTCGCCATACCTGGGGTCGAGAAGCCTGTCGTAGAGGGCGTCGAGATGCTCGACCAGCGCGGTTGCGACAGTGATCGACGCCTCGTCGCCGGCCGTCGAGATGAAGCGGATCGGTGGAACGATGCGCGTCGGCCGATCCATAATGCGACCTCCCGGAAATCAATGGTGCACGATCCCTTGGATCGGGCCATTTGGCAACCCGGAAGCTCGCTGGAACGGGATAATTTATCTTACGGATTTTTCAGGGATTTTAGCCGCCGTCGACATATCGCGCCTGGAAGGCGGAGAGGTCGCTGCGGAAGCTGTCGAGACTGTAGTCCCCGGCTTCCGGCGGAGGGGCCAGATCCCGCAGGATCGCGTGCAGAATGCATTCCTGGCTGCGCGCCAGGCTGCCATGCCGCGCCGCCGCCAGGGCCTGGCTGATCCAGGCCGCCTCCTCCGGGCTGGGCGGGAATCCGTCCTCCCAGTTCTGGCCCTGGATGCGAAGCCAGAAGTGCAGCGTCTGCGCGAGGCTCCGGCCGTCGGTCGTCATTCGGTCTGCCATCAGCATGATGTCCAAACAAGACACGGGCGGGCGATTTGTTCCGGTTCCCCGCAACATCCTGTTCATGCGGCAGCGAGGGAACGCGGTGCACAAGGATGGCCGGAGCCATTTCCCAGGCGACCTGACGATGGCGCTTCGTTGCTTCTAAATGCAATCGACTCTCATTTGCATTTCTCGATTGACTCAGTGACCGCCGGTCAGTCATCAATGATCGGCCGACTTCGCGGAAGCGGCTTCACCGGGTTGCGGAGGCATGGCCGTCATGATGATCAACCGGACGATGCTGGCCCTGGCCGGGCCGGTCGGGGGCGAGGTGGCGCTGGGCGCCGGGCTGGGCCTGGCCGTCACCGCGGCCAATCTCGGCCAGGGCGTGCTGCTGGCGCTGGTCGCC
>NZ_JANX01000401.1 GCF_000767795.1 Inquilinus limosus MP06
CGCGCCGTGGCCCGGCTGGGCGCCCGCAAGGCGGCGACCGCGCGGGTGCCGGTGGTGTTCGATCCACGCGTCTCGCGCAGCCTGCTGGGCCATCTGGTCGGCGCCATCAACGGCGCCGCCATCGCCCGCGGCACCAGCTTCCTGAAGGAGAAGATGGGCGAGGCGGTGTTCGCCCCGGGCATCGAGGTGATCGACGACCCGCATATCCGCCGTGGCCTGCGGTCCCGGCCCTGCGACAGCGAGGGCGTGGCCAGCCGGCGCCGTGCCCTGATCGAGGATGGCCGCCTGACCACATGGCTGCTCGACCTGCGCTCGGCCCGGCAATTGGCACTGGCGCCGACCGGCCATGCCGTGCGCGGCACCAGCGGCCCGCCCGGCGCCTCCCCCGCCAACCTGTACCTGGCGCCCGGCAGCGCGTCGCCGCAGGAGCTGCTGGCCGACATCCAGGACGGCTTCTACGTCACCGGGCTGATGGGATCGTCGGTCAACGGCGTCACCGGCGACTACAGCCGCGGTGCCCACGGCTTCTGGATCGAGCGCGGGCAGTTGGCCTATCCGGTCAACGAGGTCACCATCGCCGGCAATCTGAAGGAGATGTACCGGGCGCTGGTGCCGGCCGACGACCTGGTGCTGCGCTACGGCATGGACGCGCCGACGGTTCGGATCGACGGCATGACGGTGGCCGGGCGGTAGGGCCGCCCGAAGACCATCATCCGGGAAGCGGGATCTTTTCGCCGGAACCGGACCGACCGCTCAGACCGCCCATCCGGAATCAACATGATCGGTCAGGCTGACGGAAACGTCGTTCCACCAGCCCGACCGATTCCTTGCGTTCTTTGATCCGGCCCAGGAACGCTCTCGAACCGCGTCGAATTTTGCTCAATCTTGAATCAGTTCCGATTCCAATGCCCTAAAGGGCCGAAAGATCAAAGGGATCGGTTCCATATTCAGGGGGAGGCATTTTCATGGCGGTTTTCAGTGTTCTCAACGGCACCGGCCTCAACGGCGCCGGCATTCAGTTCGGCACGCTGTCGCAGGTCGCGACGTCAGGCGTCGCCGGCTTTCCGATCATCACGCCGACCACCGGCAGCGTCTTCTTCAACGACACCGGGCTGCTGTCGCTCACCGGCACCGGGATGTCGTTCACCTTCCCGAGCACCTTCGCCGGCACGGTCACCAGCCTGACCTACAGCAAGCCGGCGGTCACCCCGATCTTCTCGATCACCGGCATGAACACGGCCCTGGCGGACATCGCCGCCGGCCTGCTCAGCCCCGGGGGCGAGATGGCGATGCTCGCCACCATCTTCTCCGGCGACGATACCATCACCGGATCGTCCCAGGCCGATGTGCTGATGGGCTTCGACGGCGCCGACACCATCAACGGCGGCGACGGCAATGACACGCTGCGCGGCGGGGCCGGGGCCGACCATCTCGACGGCGGCGCGGGATCGGATTTCGCCAACTACCAGGGGTCGACCGATGTCTTCGTCGACCTGCAGTCGAACCTGATCTTCGGCGGCGACGCCACCGGCGATACGCTGACCAACATCGAGAACCTATACGGCTCCAGCGGCAACGACTTCCTTTCCGGCAATGCCAATCGCAACATCATCGGCGGCGAGAACGGCGCCGACAACATCGACGGCCGGGACGGCGACGATTCGCTCTCCGGCGAGGCCGGCGACGACGACGTGGAAGGCGGCAACGGCGCCGACCGCATTGTCGGCGGCGACGGGGCCGACACCCTGACCGGCGATGACGGCATCGATCCGGCGGGTGATGGCAATGATTCGATCGATGGCGGTACCGGGAATGACCAGATCTTCGCCAATGGTGGCAATGACAGCCTCAGGGGCGGCGCCGGTGACGACATGATCGATGGTGGCGACGGTAACGACATCCTCGAAGGCGGTGCCGGGGCCGACCAGCTGACCGGCGGCGCCGGCATCGACACGGCCCTCTATGCCAGCTCGGCGGCCGGCGTGACCGTGGTGATCGGCGGCGGCGCCGGCACCGGCGGCGATGCCCAGGGCGACACGCTGACCGGGATCGAGCAGGTGATGGGCTCGGGCTTCGACGACACCATCACCGGCGACGCCAACGGCAATACCCTCTGGGGTCTCGCGGGGGACGATGTGCTGACCGGGGGCAGCGGGGCCGATGTGCTGAAGGGCGGCGCGGGCAACGACACCTTCCGCTATGTCGCGATCGGCGACAGCACCCTTGCAGCCTCGGGCCGGGACACGATCACCGACTTCACCACCGGCGACAAGATCGACCTGTCGGCCATCGACGCCAACGGCGCCGGCCCCGGCGATGCCGCTTTCACCTTCGGCACCGGCGCCTTCACCGCCGCCGGACAGGTCCGGGTGCTGGACTTCGGCGGCGGCCGCTACGGCGTCTATCTCGAGACCACCGGCAACAATGTCGAGGACGCTCTGATCACCGTCTATTCCGACCACGCGCTGACGGCGGTGGATTTCGTGCTGTAGCACGGCCGCGCCCCCGCCCTTTCCTGTCCGCAATCAGAGGGGCGGGATCCGCAGCATGGCAAACCATCCCACGGCATCTCGCCGGCGCGGCCGTCCGACGGAAATTTTGTTCCTATGCGCCAATTGCTTCGTTGCGTTCTTTCCGGCGGTGCTGGAAGGCTCTCGAATTGCCGCGGATTTTGCCCGATCTTGAGCCGCCTTCGATCCGAGACGGCCGCAAAGGCCGCGATGTCAGATGGTCGGGGCGGCGGCGCTCAGGGGAAGTCGTGCCATGGCCATACCCTCCCTGCTCGGCGGCGCCGGCGACAGGCAGCCGGATGCGATCGTCCCCGCCTGTTCCGATCACCCGATGGCCGCGGCGGATTTCGCGCTTTAGCGCGCCCGCGGCTGCCCGCCCTCCCCTGTCCGCAACCAGGGGAGGGCGGGCTCTTCGTCTTTCGAACCCAATCCGCCCGCTTCAGAAAAGATTCACAAAGCCCTGCAACAGCCGACGAACAGATCGCGACAGATCGGACGGCCGGAAGCACTCGTGACCGTTTTATTAATTTTTGCATCTGCGAGATCGTAGACGACATCAACATGTTGTTTGCCGAAGGCGTCTCGGTTATACGGACGGTATATGACCGCCGAAGGACCGATGCCCATGGATCAGGTGACGCGCTATCGCACCATCTGGATCTCGGACGTCCATCTCGGCACTCGGGCCTGCAACGCCAATCTTCTTCTCGACTTCCTGAAGCACACCGATTCCGACGCGCTGTACCTGGTCGGCGACATCGTCGACGGCTGGCGGCTGAAGAAGAGCTGGTACTGGCCGCAGCAGCACAACGACGTCATCCAGAAGCTGCTGCGCAAGGCCCGCAAGGGCACCCGCGTGCTCTACATCCCCGGCAATCACGACGAGGCCGCCCGGCAGTTCGTGGGCCAGAACTTCGGCGATGTCGACGTCGCCGACGACTGCATCCACGAGACCGCGGATGGCCGCCGCTTCCTGGTCATCCATGGCGACCAGTTCGACGTGGTGGTGCGCTACGCCAAGTGGCTGGCCCATATCGGCGACAAGGCCTATGAGCTGCTGCTGCACACCAACACAGCGCTCAACATCGTCCGCCGCCGTCTCGGCTTCTCCTACTGGTCACTCTCGGCGTATATGAAGCAGCGGGCCAAGCGGGCGGTCGAATTCGTCGGCCGGTTCGAGCTCGCGCTGGTCGAGGAGGCCAGGCGGCGCGGCGTGGACGGGGTGATCTGCGGCCACATCCACACCGCCGAGCTGAAGGACATGCAGGGCATGACCTATGTGAACGACGGCGACTGGGTGGAGAGCTGCACCGCGCTGGTGGAGCATGACGACGGCCGCCTGGAGATCCTGCACTGGGCGGACATCGTGGCGGCCCGCGACGCAATGGCGACGCCGGAGCCCGCGCTGAAGCCGCAGCGCGCCGCTTGATCCGACATCGGCTATAGTCTCCGTGGACATGGCAGCGACGGGGTCGATTTCCGGCTGATGCGCATCCTGATCGTGAGCGACGCCTGGCTGCCCCAGGTCAACGGGGTGGTGCGCACCATCGAATCGACCCGTGACGAGCTGCGCCGCCGCGGCCACACGGTCGACGTCATCGGCCCCGACCGCTTCGCCTCCATCCCCTGCCCGACCTATCCCGAGATCCGCCTGGCGATCGGCCAGAGCCGGCGCATGGCCCGGCTGATCGACGAGTTCGACCCCGACGCCATCCACATCTCGACCGAGGGCCCGCTGGGCTGGGCGGCACGGCGCTATTGCATCCGCCGACGGCTGTCCTTCACCACCTCCTTCCACACCCAGTTCCCGGAATATGTCCAGCTGCGCACCGGCATGCCGCTGGCCTCGACCTATGCCCTGCTGCGGCATTTCCACCGCGCCGCCAGCGCCGTGATGGTGGCGACCGACACGCTGGAGCGGAACCTGAACAGCCGGGGTTTCCGCCGCCTGGCGCGCTGGAGCCGCGGCGTCGACACCGAGCGCTTCCGCCCGGCGGCGCGCCCCGGCCCTGGATTCCAGCGCGAGCGGCCCCGGCATCTCTATGTCGGCCGGGTGGCGGTGGAGAAGAACCTCGACGCCTTCCTGTCGCTGAAGCTGGACGGCGAGAAGGTGGTGGTCGGCGGCGGCCCGTCCCTGCCCGCCTTCCAGGCGAAGTACCCGGACGTCACCTTCACCGGCGCCAAGCAGGGGCAGGCGCTGGTCGACGCCTACGCCGATGCCGACGTCTTCGTCTTCCCGTCGCGAACCGACACCTTCGGCCTGGTGATGCTGGAGGCGCTGGCCTGCGGCGTGCCGGTCGCGGCCTATCCGGTGCAGGGGCCGGCCGACGTCATCGGCGACGCGCCGGTGGGCCGGCTGGACGAGGATCTGGGCCTGGCCATCCGCGAGGCGCTGAAGGTTCCATCGGAGGATTGCCGCAGTTTTGCGCTGCGCTATTCCTGGGAGGCATGTACAGATCAGTTTCTGACTCATCTGCATCCCTTCCGATGACGCTTCCGACCGGATGATCTATGCGCTGTATCGAGGGCTGACCGACGCCGCCGGCCCCTTCGTGCCCCTGCTGCTGGCCCGCCGCACCGCCGCGGGCCGCGAGGATCCCGCCCGCCGCGGCGAACGGCTGGGCCATGCCAGCATCCCGCGCCCGGCGGGGCCGCTGATCTGGGTCCATGCCGCCAGCGTCGGCGAGGTGCTGTCGGTGCAGGTGCTGGTGCGCCGCCTGCTAGAGCGCGACCCGCGCCTGACCATCCTGGTCACCACCGGCACCGTCACCTCGGCCCGGCTGATCGCCGAGCGGCTGCCGGACCGGGCGATGCACCAGTTCGCGCCGCTCGACCGCATGGCCTTCGTCCGCCGCTTCCTCGACCATTGGAAGCCGAACTTGGCGATCTGGGTCGAATCCGAGATCTGGCCGAACATGCTGACCGAGACCGAGAAGCGCGGCCTGCCGATCGCCCTGGTCAACGCCCGGATGTCGGAGCGGTCGTTCCGCCGCTGGCGCCGGCTGCCCCGGCTGATCCGCAAGCTGCTCGGCATCTTCCGGGTGATCCTGCCCTGGGACGAGCGGTCGGCCCGCAACTTCCGCGCCCTCGGCGCACGCGGCGTCGGGCAGGTCGGCAACCTGAAATTCTCCTCCGACCCGCCGGATGCCGAGCTGGAGGAGCTGGCGGCGATGCGCGCCGCGATCGGCCGCCGGCCGGTCTGGCTGGCCGCCAGCACCCATGCCGGCGAGGAGGAGCAGATCATCCAGGCGCACAAGGCTCTGGCGGCGAAGCGGCCCGGCCTGCTGACCGTGCTGGCGCCGCGCCACCCGGACCGCGGCGAGGAGATCGCCGCCCTGACCAGGGCGGCGGGGCTGCGCGCCCTGCG
>NZ_JANX01000402.1 GCF_000767795.1 Inquilinus limosus MP06
GGCGCCCATCAGGAAGCCCATCATCGCACTGCTGTGCTCGATCGGGTCGCCCAGGCGGGCCGCGAGGAAGGCGGAGTCCATGGCTGCGTCAGCGCTCCGGGGCGATCAGCCGGCGGCCGGGCGGGCCCAGGAGAAGGTGCCCAGGATGCGCTGGAAGGTCTGGTCGGCGGCCTCGAACTCCGATTCCCGCGCCGTGTTGGTGATCGTCATCACCCGGGCGTCGTCGATCATGGCATAGACCTGCCGCTGCTGCAGGAAGCCCTGCTCCACGCTGTTCCAGCGGAACACGATCTCGATGCAGTCGCGGCCGTCCAGCACGCCCTCGCGCTGCAGCTTCAGCCGGAAATCCTGCGCCCGGTGCTTGAGGTCATGGACCTGGCGGGAGACGAAGGCCGACAGGTCCTCGCCCGGCTTCACCCGGTCGGACGCCACCAGGATGTTCGGCGTCACCGCCTGCCCGGCCTTGGCCGGTGCGGCGAAGATCGTCATGGTGCGGTCGGTCCAGTCGTCCGGCACGCTGACGGAGAAGTCTCGGTTCACGCTTGTCTGCGCCACGCGGGGCCTCGTCGGTCGGAAGGGCGGGATCAGGGCTTCTTGGCCGGGTCGGGCACGAAGGGCGGCGTCCTGGCATCCGCGATGTCGGGCTTCTTGGCCGAGCCGTCATAGACCGTCCGCGCCGCCTTGGCCCAGCCGTCGCCGACCTTGCGCGCCAGCTCCTGCTGCGCCTTGTCGGCGACGACCTTGCGCACCGCGTCCTTCATCGCCCCGCTGCTGCCGGGCAGGGCGGCGACCGCGTCGTCGGCCGCCTTCTTCACGCCGTCCATGGCCTTCTTCGCGCCGTCGACGCCGCTGCCGAGGCCGGTGGCGCCCATCAGGGTCTTGGCCCGGTCGCTCCAGTCGCTGCCCAGCTTGCGCCCCGCAGTCTTGGCGACGCCGTCCGTGATCGCGGTCTCGGCCGCGTTGATGACGGCGTCCTGCATCCCGACGGGCAGGCCGGACAGGACACCCCGCACCTTGCCGCGGGCGCGGTCGAGGATGGAGGCCGAATCGACCTGCGGCATCTCGCGGAAATCCGGCGGCACGAAGGGCGTGGCGCCGGTGAGTTCCGGCAGCGCCGCGATCGGGCTCGACCCGGAGGAACCGGCGGCCGCGCTCATGGCCCCGGCCACGGCCGATGCCATCGAGCCGGCGGACCCGGCCGCTGTCTGCAGGGCCTGCTGCGCGGCGCCGACGGCGAACTGCGTCACCTGCGGCGGCGCGAACTCCACCAGCGGCCGGATGACCTTGTCGCCGATGGTGTTGAAGGCGACCTGCTTCATGCCGTGGGCCGCGGCCATGATCGGCGTCTTCACGGAATTGCCTGCGAAGGACATGGCGTCTCTCCCCCCCTCTCTCGCGCGCCGGCGGCTACCAGGCCGGCCCGAAGGTCCGCACGGCGATATCATAGGCCCGCCGGTTGATCGCATCGACGAGCATGAGATCGGGATTGGGCCGCGAGCTGATCAGGATGAAGGACACCCAGGCGTTCCCGGCCTTGCCGATGGTGAGGCGGACCTTGATCGGAGCCCCGTTGACCTGGGCGTCGGCCTCGCCCTCCCGCGCCTCCTTGAGATCGGTGCGGAGGTCGACCGGCGCCAGCGCCATGCCCGCGACATCGGCGCCGGTCGCCCGCTTGACGGCGCCCAACAGCGTGTCGGCGAGGTCGCCGTAGGAGACGTAGGCCGATTGCGGCGCCACCAGCACGTTGAGCTGGCCGATCGTGTGATCGCCGACCTTGTTCTTGAAGTTGAGGCTTTCCTGGCTCGGCCCCGCGGTCTCGTCGCGGCTTTCGACCCAGATCTCGGGCACACCAAAACTGGCCGGCAGGATCTTCGAGATCTGCACGGTCCGGACCGGCTCGACCGAGGGGCTGTCGGCGGCCTGCAGCAGCTGGAAGCTCTTGGCGGCGACGACGAACGGCTCCTCCGCATTGGGATAGGCGGCCGCCTCGGCATAGCCGGTGACCAGGTACAGCTTGTCGGCGTTCTTGTAGGTGGACATCCGGTACAGGAAGTCCTTGCCGTCCGCCCGGCGCCCGGCCAGGACATCGGCGTTCCAGCCGGCGGCCGAGTAGTAGGTGTACTGCTTCAGCACGGTATAGCCGTTCTGCCGCAGCCAGGCCGCCAGCCAGTCGGCGCTCGACAATTCGCGCCGCAGCGTCTGGGCGAAGACCTCGATCATGGCCCGCTGGTCCCGGCTGCCGTAGCGGGACAGCAGGACCAGCCCCTCGCCGTCGGGGGTCTCCGGCTTGTACGGCTCGAACTTCAGCCAGTCCTTGGGCAGGCGCAGCCTGAAGGACAGGGCCGGGTCGCCATTGTCCTCGACCTGGAGATTCGTCGATTGCTCGATCTGGCTCTGGGTCGAGCGCGGCTTCAGCAGCAGGTCAGTCACGGCACTCTCCTCGGCCTGGGCCGGCGTATGGGGCAGGATCACCGCCAGGGACAAGCCGACAATGGTGATGACGACGATCGAAAAGGTCATGAGTTCGGCCAGACGATCCTCTCCCGCCATGCGGGCGACATCCCGCCTGCGGTACAGCCAGAGCAGCGACAGGCGCCACGTCAACGGGACATCTCCCTTCCTCGCGGTCTGCCGCTCGTTCACCCGGATGATCCAGCGAAAGCCGACCAGCACCAGCAGGACGAACAGCCCGTAGACGCAGAGCGCCAGGCCGGCGACCAGGCCGAGCGAGACCGGCGTCTCCGCCTGGCCGTGGCGCTGCACCCAGCCATAGGTCGCCGCCAGCAGGACCGCCAGGACGGCGATCAGACCGAGGACGATCCGTCCGGTTCGCCCCTTCTGGGGCAGGAGCGCCGCCAGGGCCGCACATATCGGACACATCGGCCGCTACTTGCCGGTACGCGGCGGGGGCCCGACGCTGAGGTCAACTCCCAGCTCGGCGCCCACGAGCGCTTCGAGTTCGCCGAAACCGCCGGCATGATAGCGGCTGTCGGCGCGATCGTAATAGGCGTGGCCGCCGGCCCCGCCGCCGACGGAGCCCAGCGACCCCGAGACGCTTCCCTTCGATGCCAGGGTCCAGTCGTCGGGCACGCCCGGCAGCCAGCCGATCGGAACCGAGAACTGGCCCTCGGCCTTGCCGTCGACGGCGGCGGCGCTGGCCTTGGCGGCGCCGGCGATCCCGATGCGCTGCCCGTCGTCGCCGAGCGTGTAGCCGGCCGACGCTTCCGCGGCCATCAGCTTGCCTTCGCCGGACAGGCCGAAGCTGCCGGTGGCGGGATTGCCGACGTCGCCGCCCATCTTCAGCCGCGCCATCGCCGCCTCGCCGGAGGCCTGCGCTCCGAACCCGTCGTTCGTCACCCCGGAATACACCTTGCCGGTGGCGGCGAAGGCGTCGATCTCGAAATTGCCCTGCTTGACCGTGGCGCCTGCGACGGTCGCCTCGGCCTTCAGCACGTCGCTCGTGGGCGTCGTGGTCCGCTCCGCCTTCGCCTCGGCCCCGAAGAACTTCGCGTCGGCCGGGCTGCCGGGAGGCGATTGCGCGCCCCACCATTTGGGATTGGCGCTCCAGCTGGTCGCGCCGGCGCCGCCGCCCTGGGCCACGCCGGGGCCCTGGTTGGCGCCCTGCGCCCCCGGCGGAGCGGCGAGGTTGACGTCCGCCACGGTCGGCCCCTGCCCGCCGGCGGCGGTCTGGACCGTGTCCGGGGGTGAGCAGTTCAGCAGGATCGGCGGACCGTGCGCGTCGATCGCTTCGGCGTTCATCAGCACCGTGGCGCCGGCGGCCTGCTGCAGGATGTCCTTGTCGCCCAGGACATGAACGCCCTGGTCGAAGATGTTGACGAAGCTCTTCGCCGCCCCGCCCGCCCCCTGGGCCGAGAACACCTTGGTCTCGGACTGGGTCTCGACCCCGTCGGCGCTGAGGCGGATGCTATGCTTGCCATTGAAGGACAGGATGATCTGCGTCTCGTCCAGATGGATCATCGCGCCCTTGTGCTGCAGCGTGATCCCCTTCGGGGTCATCTGCGCCTGTGACGCCTTCACCGTGGTCAGATGCAGCGTCTCCGCCGCCACCGTATGGGCGTTGCCGACCTGCTGCCGCTTGTTGTTGCGGACGATCTCGGTCGCGTCCTTCTGGGCGTGCTGGAACAGCTCCTCGGCGCCGGCCTGATCCTCGAAGGTCATTTCATTGAACCCGGCGCCGCCCGGGCTGGTCGACGACTTGAAGCCGGTGCGGGTCTTGTTCGCCGGCAGCGCCAGCGACGGCATGGTGGTCGGGTTCGGCACCACGCCGACCACCAGCGGCTTGTCCGGGTCGCCCTCGAGGTAGCTGACCAGCACCTCCATGCCGATGCGCGGGATCGTCTGCGACCCCCAGCCGGACCCGCCCCAGGGCTGGCTGACGCGCAGCCAGCAGGAGGAGGTGTCGTCGCCCTTGGCGTAGCGGTCCCAGGGGAACTTGACCTTGACCCGGCCATAGCGGTCGGTGTGGATCTCCTCCCCCGGCGGCCCCACCACCAGGGCGGTCTGCATCCCGTCGATGCGCGGATGCGGCGTTCTCTGCTCCGGCACCCAGCGGGTGCTGGCGGGGATCACCCGGAACCGGTTGGAATAGCTCGGCGCCGGGCGCTCGCCCATCACATAGGTCTGGTCCTCGGCCGAATGCACGACCCCGACCACGGCGTATTCCGCGTTCTCCGCGGCGATCGGGTGGCCGTAGAGCCGGAACTTCTGCGCCGGCGCGATGCGGCGGTTGCCGCTCTCGGCCTCGATTACCTCGAACCCGGCCTCATGCGCCTCGATGCGCCGGCGGGTGACGTGGTCGGCGCGGTCCTTGTCCATGAACCGGCCGCCCCAGCGATACATCTCGAACAGGCGGTTGGATTCGATCGGCGCCACCGAGGGCTGGTTCCGCGTCACGGGGGCCTGCGGCGTCTCGAAGTTCCAGTCCGCCTCGGCCGCCTGGCCCGGCTTGAACGCAAAGCGCCGGGTCCAGCCCGTCACGTCGTTGAGGTCGAGATTGGTGGTGGTGAAGCGGACATCCGGCTCGGCCCCGAAGGTCCAGGCATGCGCGCCGTCCGCCACCACGAAGACGTGCCGCGGCGGCGCCCCGTCGCTGCCCGGCTCGTGCCGGAACCACCAGCACCAGCCCTCTTCCTCCAGCAGCCGGCAGATGAAGGCGTAGTCGGTCTCGTTGTACTGGACGCAGTATTCGCGCACCGCCTTGGGCCCGATCACCGGGCCGAAGTCGGTATCGCGGATCTTCGCCTCGGTGAAGATCGTCTCGAGGATCTGCTGGGTGGTCTTGTTCTGGAAGATCCGGCAGTCCGAGGTGTGGGTGAACAGCCAGAGCCAGGGCCGGATCTCGAGCGTGTAGCTGCGCATCCCCTCGCCCAGCGCCGGGCCGGCCGCGAGCGCGGCGACGACGCCCGACCATTGGCGGCGCTCGCCGCCGGGCAGCTCCAGCGACCAGTTGATCGGCAGCCCGACCAGCTCCTTCGGCGTCACGTCCTGGCGCTTGGAGCGGACGCGGAGCCGGAACTCGAACAGGCCGCTCAGCCCCTCGGTGCCGTCCATGACCTCGAGCAGGAAGACATCCTCGCCGAGGGGGGTGTGGACCGACAGCAGGCGCCCCGCCTGGGTCAGCGATCCGGTATAGTCATAAGGAGACATGGGGCACCCCGACCCTGCGGTTCGCTCCCCCCGACGGCCATGACGGCCGACCGGCAGGGAGAGGCGAAGACGGTATCATATGGTCAGCGGGCCCGCCCCTGCCCGGGATCGGGCGCGTAGCGCAGGGCTGCGGCGATGACCGCCAGGGCCGCCAGCAGGCGGCTTCCGGCGGGGCGCTC
>NZ_JANX01000403.1 GCF_000767795.1 Inquilinus limosus MP06
ACGGTGACGGCGGTGGAGGACGGGCTTTCGGTGACGCTGCGCCGCCGCGGCGCCGCCCAGGACGAGACCCGCGGGATCTGCCGCCTGGTCCTGGCCAGCGGGCCGGAGACCGACCCGGCGCGGACCGACGACCCGCTGCTGCGGTCGCTGCTGGCCGGCGGCGCGGTACGGCCGGACCGGCTGCGCCTGGGCCTCGACGTCGATGCCGGGGGGCGGCTGATCGGCCATGACGGCCAGCCCTCGCCCCGGCTCTACGCGCTCGGCCCGCCGACCCGCGGCGCCTTCTGGGAGATCACGGCGGTGCCGGACATCCGCAAGCAATGCGCCGAGGTGGCGGCGGCGATGCTGCAGAGCGACACCGTCCCGCCCCCCGCCAAGCCGGGCTTCGACCCGGGGATCTAGCGGGAGGATCCGCTTCCCCAAAAACTGTCATGCCCGGGCTTTTGACCCGGGCGTCCAGAAGGTCTCGACGCTCTCTGGATTGCCGGGTCAAGCCCGGCAATGACAATGGAGGGGTCTGAGAGATCGTTTGGAACTGCGCTGGTGTGAGTCGACTGGCGGTGGTTTCGAGAACCGGAGCCCAGCGGGCGTTGGCCCGTGAGCACCGGAAGCGGAGAAACCGCCGCCAGGCGGCCGCACCAGGTGCGTTTCCAAATGATCTCTACCGGACCTTCCCTTCCTTCCAGGCCTGCAGCAGGCTGTCATAGGCCACGGTCTGGCCCTTCTCCTTCTCGTTCTCCAGCTTCGGCTTCGGCGCGCCGGGAGCGTCGAACCACTCCTTGGCGTCCTTCTCCTCGTTCAGCTTCGGCCCGCAATCGCCGAGATTGCCCGCCCGCTCCAGCCGCGCCAGCACCTGGTCCTGCTGCTTGGCCAGATTGTCCATCGCCTGCTGCGGCGTGACCTCGCCGGTCACCGCCTCGGCCACATTCTGCCACCACAGCTGCGCCAGCCGCGGATAGTCGGGAACGTTGGTGCCGGTCGGGGTCCAGGCGACGCGCGCGGGGCTGCGGTAGAACTCGACCAGCCCGCCCAGCTTCGGCGCCATCTCGTCCATCGCCTTGGAACGGATGTCGCTGTCGCGGATCGGGGTCAGGCCGACCTGCAGCTTCTTCAGCGAGGTCGACTTGCAGATGCAGAACTGGGCGTACAGCCAGGCTGCCTGCTGCCGCTCCTTCGGGGTGCTCTTCAAGAGGGTCCAGGAGCCGCAATCCTGGTAGCCCAGCTTCATCCCCTCCTCCCAGTACGGGCCGTGCGGCGAGGGCGCCATGCGCCATTTCGGCGTGCCGTCCTCGTTCACCACCGGCAGGCCGGGCTTGGCCAGGTCGGCGGTGAAGGCGGTGTACCAGAAGATCTGCTGGGCGATATTGCCCTGGCCCGGCACCGGCCCGGCCTCGGAGAAGGTCATGCCGGCCGCCTCGGGCGGGGCGTACTTCTTCAGCCACTCGATGTACTTGGTCAGCGCGTACACCGAGGCCAGGCCGTTGGTGTCGCCGCCGCGGGTGACGCTGGAGCCGGCGGGGCGGCAGCCCTCGACCCGGATGCCCCATTCGTCGACCGGCAGGCCGTTCGGGATGCCCTTGTCGCCGGCGCCGGCCATCGAAAGCCAGGCGTCGGTGAAGCGCCAGCCCAGCGACGGGTCCTTCTTGCCGTAGTCCATGTGGCCCCAGACGCGGACGCCGTTGATCTCCTTCACCTTGTTGGTGAAGAAATCGGCGATGTCCTCATAGGCCGACCAGTTCAGTGGCACGCCGAGGTCGTAGCCGTACGCCGCCTTGAACTGCTCCTGCAGCTTCGGGTCGGTGAACCAGTCGTAGCGGAACCAGTACAGGTTCGCGAACTGCTGGTCCGGGATCTGGTACAGCTTGCCGTCGGGCGCGGTGGTGAAGCTCTTGCCCATGAAGTCGTCGACATCGAGCGTCGGCAGGGTGAAATCCTTGCCGTCGCCGGACATGAAGTCGGACAGCGGCACGGCCTGGCCGTAGCGGAAATGGGTGCCGATCAGGTCGCTGTCGTTGACATAGGCGTCGTAGATGTTCTGGCCCGACTGCATCTGCGTCTGCAGCTTCTCGATCACGTCGCCTTCCTGAATCAGGTCGTGCTTCAGGTTGATGCCGGTGATCTCGGAGAAGGCGCGGGCCAGCGTCTTCGACTCGTATTCATGGGTGGTGATCGTCTCCGACACCACATTGATGTCCATGCCGCGGAACGGCTCCGCCGCCTTGATGAAGAACTCCATCTCCTTCAGCTGCTCGTCCTTGGACAGCGTCGAAGGCTGGAACTCGGTGTCGATCCACTTCTTGGCGTTGGCGGTCAGCTCCTCCGCCGTCGCCGCGAAGGCGCGGCGGGCGAAGCCCGGCAGGGCCCCCGTGAAGGCCATGCCGGCGCCGAGGGCGGAGGCGCCGCGCAGCAGGTCGCGGCGGTGGACCGGGAACCCGCCCGGCCCGTGCAGCATCTTGGTCATGATCTCTCCCCGTCTAGACAGATGTTGAACCATCACTTTCCTGCCCCTTGCCGGGGCCGGTCCGGAACCCGCGTCAGCTCATCCGAACCGCATCACCGCGATCATCCACGCCACGGCGATCGCGAAGCCGTACCAGAGGCTGCCCGAGGCCAGCCCGATCCAGGCGAGATGGATGTAGGCGGCGCCCAGGAGGCCGATGAACAGCCGGTCGCCGCGGGTGGTCGTCAGCGGCAGCAGGCCGCGCCGCGGCACCGAGGGCGACACCAGCTGCCACACCGTCATCGCCGCCAGGAGCGCCGCGATGCCGCCGAAGAACCAGGCGGTGGGCGGCGTCCAGGCCATCCAGTCCAAGGTCATGGCGCGGCCTCCTCACACCCGGCCCAGGGCGAAGCCCTTGGCGATGTAGTTGCGGACGAACCAGATCACGATCGCGCCGGGCACGATGGTCAGCACGCCGGCGGCGGCCAGCAGCGACCAGTCCATGCCGGCGGCGCTGACCGTGCGGGTCATGGTGGCGGCGATCGGCTTGGCCTCGACCGAGGTCAGGGTCCGCGCCAGCAGCAGCTCGACCCAGGAGAACATGAAGCAGAAGAAGGCGGTGACGCCGATGCCGCCGCGGATCAGCGGCACGAAGATGGTCAGGAAAAAGCGCGGGAAGGAGTAGCCGTCGATATAGGCGGTCTCGTCGATCTCCTTCGGCACGCCGGACATGAAGCCTTCCAGGATCCACACCGCCAGCGGCACATTGAACAGGCAATGCGCCAGCGCCACGGCATAGGGCGTGTCGACCAGCCCGAAGGCGGAATAGAGCTGGAAGAAGGGCAGCAGGAACACCGCCGGCGGCGACATCCGGTTCGACAGCAGCCAGAAGAACATGTGGGTGTCGCCGACGAAGCGGTACCGGCTGAAGGCATAGGCCGCCGGCAGCGCCACCAGCACCGAGATCACCATGTTCATCAGCACATAGGTGATCGAGTGGATGTAGCCCGAATACCAGGACTGGTCGGTGAAGATGGTGGCGTAGTTGGCGAAGGTGATGCTCTGCGGGAACAGCGTGAAGCCGGACAGGATCTCGCGGTTCTCCTTCAGCGACATGCTGACCAGCCAATATATCGGCAGGGCCAGGAAGACCATGTACGCGATCAGGATGACGGCACGGGTGCGGCGGTTCATGACGCGTCGGCTTTCCCGAGATTGGTGATGACCGTGTAGAACAGCCAGGAGAACAGCAGGATGATCAGGAAGTAGATGATCGAGAACGCCGCCGCGGGCCCCAAGTCGAACTGGCCGACCGCCATGCGGGTCAGCTCCTGGCTCAGGAAGGTGGTGGCGTTGCCGGGCCCGCCGCCGGTCAGGACGAAGGGCTCGGTGTAGATCATGAAGCTGTCCATGAAGCGCAGCAGCACAGCGATCAGCAGCACGCCCGTCATCTTCGGCAGCTGGATGTAGCGGAACACCGCCCAGCGCGAGGCGCCGTCGATCCGCGCCGCCTGGTAGAAGGCGTCGGGGATCGAGCGCAGCCCGGCATAGCCTAGGAGCGCCACCAGCGACGTCCAGTGCCAGACATCCATCACCAGCACGGTGATCCAGGCGTCGAAGGTGTCGGCGGTGTAGTTGTAGTCGATGCCCAGGCGGTTGATCAGCACGCCCGCCAGGCCGATGTCGGGCCGGGCGAAGATCTGCCAGATCGTGCCGACCACGTTCCAGGGAATCAGCAGCGGCAGCGCCAGCACGACGAGCGTGACCGACACGGCCCAGCCCCGCGCCGGCATGCACAGCGCCACCAGCACGCCGAGCGGGATCTCGATCAGCAGCACGCAAAGGCTGAAGATCAGCTGCCGGCCCAGCGCCGCCTGCAGCCGGTCGTCCTGCAGCACCTGCTCGAACCATTCGGTGCCGACGAAGACGCCCTGGCCGGGGCCGAAGATGTCCTGCACCGAATAGTTCACGACCGTCATCAGCGGGATGATGGCGCTGAACGCCACCAGCAGCACGACCGGGACGACCAGGAACCAGGCGGCGTTGTTGCGGGTCTTGTCCATGGCTCAGCCCACCAGCCTGCCGTCGGCATAGAGAAGGGTGCGCTCCGGCGGGAAGCGCAGGAACACGGTGTCGCCGGCGAGGCTGCGGCCCTCGGCCAGCTTGGCCTTCACCGTCGCCGGGCCCAGCCGCAGCGTGACGATCAGATGCGTGCCTAGGTCCTCGACCTCGGTCACCGTCGCCGGCACGCCGCTGTCCGCGACCTCCAGGAACTCCGGCCGGATGCCGAGCTCCAGGGTGCCGGCGCCGTTGGCCAGGAAGGCGTCCACGCCCTGCCGCGCCGAGGCCGACAGCGGGATGCGGCCGCCCTCGATCACCGCGTCGCCCTGGTCGACGACGCAGGGCAGCAGGTTGATGCCGGGGCTGCCGATAAAATAGCCGACGAAGGTGTGGGCCGGCCGCTCGAACAGCTCCTGCGGGGTGCCCAGCTGCACCACCTGGCCGTCATACATCACGATCACCTCGTCGGCGAAGGTCAGCGCCTCGAGCTGGTCGTGGGTGACGTAGATCAGGCTGGTCCGCACCTGCTCGTGCACCTCCTTCAGCTTGCGCCGGAGCTGCCATTTCAGATGCGGGTCGATGACGGTCAGCGGCTCGTCGAACAGGATGGCGGCGACGTCCTTGCGCACCAGGCCGCGGCCCAGCGAGATCTTCTGCTTCTGGTCGGCGTCCAGGCCGCGGGCGCGGCGCTTCATGACCGGCGTCAGCTCCAGCATCTCGGCGACCTCGGCCACGCGGGCGTCGATCTCCGGCTTCGGCAGCTTGCGGTTGCGCAGCGGGAAGGCCAGGTTCTCGGCCACCGTCATGGTGTCGTAGACCACCGGGAACTGGAACACCTGGGCGATGTTGCGCTGCTCCGGCGACGCCTGGGTGACGTCGCGGCCGTCGAACAGGATCTGCCCCTGGCTGGGCGTCACCAGGCCGGAGATGATGTTGAGCAGCGTGGTCTTGCCGCAGCCCGAGGGCCCGAGCAGCGCATAGGCGCGGCCGCTCTGCCAGACCATGTCCATCGGCCGCAGCGCATAGTCGGCCGGATCCGTCGGGTTCGGCTTGTAGCTGTGCGCCAGGGCCTTGAGGTCGATGCGGGCCATGTTTCACCTGGTCCGGGCCGGCGCGGCGGCGAGCCGCCCGGCCGGGTCGAAGACGTAGATCCTGGCGGGGTCGACCGCGACCGTCACCGGCTCGCCCAGCGAGTGCTTGTGCACGCCGGGCTGCTGCGCCACCCAGGGCCGGCCGCCGAAATGGAAATGCACATAGGTCTCCGACCCGCTGATCTCCGCCAGCTCGACCGGCGCGGTCACCGAGGCCTCGCCTGGCCCGGCCGCGCCCAGCCGCAGATG
>NZ_JANX01000404.1 GCF_000767795.1 Inquilinus limosus MP06
CGAAGGCGATCACTCGCCACACCCGGTCGCGCAGCGCCGCCGCGTCGACATCCTCCAACGTCCCGCTGTAGCGCAGCCGGCCCAGCGTGACGCCGTCGCCGGCCGCGGGGTCGCCGGCCGACAGCCCCTCCGCCTCGACCCGCAGGGCGATGTCCTGCCGCGCCGGGCCGGATCCTTGCGCGCGGGACTCGCCGGTGCGCGGCGTGGTGGCGCTGGTCAGGGTCAGCCGGTGCACGGCGATCCGGGTCTTGTCGCCCTCGGTCACCGTCAGCCCGTCCGACACGTCGCTGGAGGCGGTCAGCAGCGACGCGGCGAGGTCGACGGTCAGCTCGGCATGGCGGCTGCGGCTGGTGATGGTGACCGCCGGCTCGTCACCGCCCGGCCGGATCTCGCAGCGCAGCGGCGTCTCGCCCTGCAGCCGGTAGACCGATCCCTCGCCGGCCGTCGCGGTGTAGCGGTCGCCGTCGCAGCGGATCCGCACCACCCGCTTGCGGCCGTCGGCATCGTCGTCGCGCAACGCCAGGGACAGGGCCGGGCCGGTGACGCTGTATCCGGCGCCGGCGGGCTCGACCGTCCAGCCGCCCTCGAAGATCGGCTCGCCCAGCCCGGGCGTGGCCAGGGTCGGGGTCAGGATCGCCGCGAGCCCTTTCTTCAGGGCGGCCGCGCCGTCCGGCGTCGCCTGGCCGAAGGCCGGGCCGGCGGCCAGAAGGGCGGTGGCGCAGAGCAGGGCGGGGACGAGACGATGCATGGGAGTTCCTCGGGTCGCTACTGCTTCGGCGCCAGCGCCGCCAGGTCGGTGCCGTTGACCAGGATCTTGCCGGCGTCGTCGACGACGATGTCGTAGTCCCGCGCCGGGCGCCCGTCCTCGGCCGTGGCCTGGCGTCCCATCACCTGCGCCATGGTCAGGCCGGCCGCCGCCTGGGCGCCGTCCGGCTGGCTCTGGATGAACTTGATCAGCCCGTCGAGATTGGTGAAGCGCAGGTCGAGATCGGCGTTCACGCCATGCTTGGCCGCCTCCTTGCCCTGCACCGAGCCCTTCAAGTCGATTGCGGCTTCCGGCGCCGCGATGTGGAAGCTGGTGATGTCGAGCCGGCTGCCGGCTTTGCGCAGGACGCCGCCGAGCTCCATCATCGCCTGGGCCATCGCCTGCTGGGCCTTGGCCGGGTCGGCCGCCTGGCCGGCCGAGGCCTCCATCACCCCCATATAGGCGGTGCCGACCTCAGCCCAGGGAACGGCGCTGGCGTTCAGGCGGATGGTCGCGTCGGTCGGGATCCATTCGGCGAAGGGCGGCTTCGGGGCGATCGCCAGCCCGGCCATCTCCATCTCGATCACCCCGGTGCCGCTGCCCGGCGTGGCCGCGCCGGCATAGCCCTCGACGATGCGCGTCCGGTCCAGCGTCACCTGCACGTCCGGCGCCTTCACCCGCAGGTCGGTCATCGTCGCGCCGAATTGGCCGCCGTCGCCATAGGCCGCCATCATCTCCTTGAACGGGCCCATGATCCTCTTCATCACTTCGCCCTGCACCGCGGCCGCCTGCTTCGGATCGGCCGCGGTGCCGGAATCGGCGAGCGATTCGAACATCTCGACATAGACGTCGATCACCTGGCCGTAGGACGACATGACCTGGTGCACGTTCATGCCGTCCATGGTGCCGTCATAGGCGGCATGGCCCATGCTGAACCGCTCGACCCCGGTCTCGTCCAGGGCGCTGATGCCGCTGGCCTCCATCTTGAAGGCGACGTCGTGCCGGTCGGGGGCGGTCGCCGGGCGCAGTCGGCTGCTGGCGGACAGGGTGTCGACCGTGACCTTCCCCTGCTTCCCGTCCTGGGTGCCGGAGAGGCCGTCGATCCGCCATTCCCCCTCGGTGAACAGCTTCTGCTGCAGATCGACCGTGAAATGGGCCTGCAGCGACCGGGAGGCCAGGGTGATCTTGCTCTCCCCCTCCGGCGTGGCGACGCAGTTCAGCGGCTCGGTGCTCTCCAGCCGCCAGGTGGCGGCGCCGGTCGAGGCGGCGCTGTAGGTCTGGGCGTCGCAATGCAGCGCCACCGCCTTCGACGCCGCCTCCTTGCCCTTCAGCGTCAGGTCGATGCCGGGGAAGACGACCGTGTAGCCGGCGCCCGCCGGCTCGACCGTGACCGGGCCGGTGAACAGCGGCTGCTGCTGCACCCGGATGTCCAGGATCGGCTTCAGCATCTCGTTCAGCCCGTCGCGCAGCCCCGCCGCGCCGTCGGGCGTCGACTGCGCCCAGGCGCCGCCGGCGAGACAGAGCGGGACGGCGCCCGCCAGGATGCAGATCGACCGTCTCATCTTCGCCTCCCGCTATGCGATGTCGTGGCCGTCGGCTCAGCGCAGGCCGAGCAACGGCTTGAGGTCGGTGCCGTTGAGAAGGATGTCGCCCTTCTCGCTGATCTCGAGCTTGTAGGTGCGGGCCGGCTGGCCGTCGACCGTCTCCTCCGCGCCCATGGTCTGCAGCACGGTCAGGCCCTGCACCATCTCCACCCCGTCCGGCGCGGCCTTCGCCGCCTCCAGCGCCTTGTCCAGCCCGGTGACCACCAGCCGGGCGTCGCCGGTCATCATCAGCGGCGCCTTCGGGTTCGGCCGCAGCGTGCCGGTCAGGTCGATGCTGGTCAGCGGCGACGACGCCCTGAACGAGCGGATCTCCAGCGCGCCGTTGCCGTTCATCACCGCCTGCTGCAGCTGGGCGCCCGCGATCTCCGCCGCCTGGTCGGGGCCGAGCGTGGCCGAGCTGTCGAGCATGCCGGTCAGGGCCTGCAGCAGCGCCTGGTTCGGCAGGTTGGTCAGCGCCAGGTCCACCGTGGCGGTGTGCGGGATGAACTGGCCGAACTCCGGCAGCGGGTCGATGCCGAGCTGGGCGAGGTCGAGATTGATCCGGAAGGTCGAGGCGTCCTGCGCCAGGCCGGCGATGCCGACGCCGAAGCCGGCCGAGGCCAGCGTTACCTTGTCGACCCCGTCGCCGGCGCCGGGCGTGACCTCGACGCCCTTCACCCCGTAGCTGAAGCCGAAATCGTTGAACAGCTTCGGCGTGCCCTGGAACACGCGGCCGAGCTCGGCCAGGAACTCCTTCGGCATCTCGCCGCCCGGCTCGGCCGGATAGCGCTTCTGCAGGTCGGTCAGCTTGTCGCTGAAGCTGCGCAGCGCCGCCATGTTCGCCGCCGCTGCCTTGCCCTCGACCGTGGCGCCGTCGAGATGCATCAGCTGGGCCCCGGTCTCGTCGATGAAGGAGAGGCCGGAGAAGCCGATCGTGCCGGTGCTGTCATAGGTGTCCGGGCCGACCGCGGTGCTGTCGCCGGCCAGCGTGATCTCGTCGATCTTGAGCGCGCCCTTGGCCTCGGCCGGGTTCAGCGAATGAGCGGTGATCTGGCCCAGCTTGCCGTCCAGCGACATGAAGGCATGGTATTGCGGGGCGAAGACGCCGCGCAGCGCCTGGGTGCCGATCGTCAGCTCGGCGCCCTTGTCGCCGCTCTTGGCCGGGGTGATCCGGTAGGTGGTCGGGATGGTCGCGACCGTGTCCAGCCAGCCATTCTCCAGCGGCGTCAGCTGCAGCTCGACCGGGTCGAGGGCCAATGTCGACGTGTCTGTATGGTCCGTCACCACAACCCCGGATCCAGGAGGCTGTGCCTGTTTAAAGGTGGTCGCGGCAACGGTCGTGAACACGATCTCCGACCTCGGGATCACCGCCTTGTAGGACTTGCCCTGCGGCTCGACCGTGATCGGGCCCTGGAAGTTGACCACCACCGACTTGTCGGCCGTGGCCAGGTGGGTGGCGATCCAGTCCTTCAGGCCCAGCCGGATCTTGTCGGCGCCCTCCGCCGTCGCCTGCGCCTGGGCGGCGGCCGGCAGGAGGATCCAGGCGGCGACGCCGGCTGCGAGCAGGGAAAGCGGACGCATCTCAATTCTCCGTCGAGTCGAGCGGAGGCCCGACCAATATCGTCTTCAGCCGATCGGCCGCCCGCGCGGCCGGCGGGGCGGCAGTCTTGCATTAGCACCCGCCAGCGTTCAATTGTCGGGTATGGACCTCGCAGGTGATCGCACGCGCCTCACGGCCGTGCTCGGCCCGACCAACACCGGAAAGACCCATCTCGCCATCGAACGCATGCTCGGCCATGCGAGCGGCATGATCGGCTTCCCGCTCCGGCTGCTCGCCCGTGAGAACTACGACCGGATCGTGGCGATCAAGGGACGGGCGCATGTCGCTTTGGTGACGGGCGAGGAGAAGATCGTCCCGCCCGGCGCCCGCTGGTTCCTGTGCACGGTTGAGAGCATGCCGCTGGACCGGCCGGTCGCCTTCGTCGGCATCGACGAGATCCAGCTCTGCGCCGATCCGGAGCGCGGCCACGTCTTCACCGACCGGCTGCTGCATGCCCGCGGCGGGGCCGAGACCATGGTGATGGGGTCGGAGACGATCCGCCCGCTGATCCGCAAGCTGGTGCCGGAGGCGGAGTTCGTGACCCGCCCGCGCTTCTCGGAGCTGACCCACACCGGCAAGCGCAAGCTGACCCGGCTGCCGCCGCGCAGCGCCATCGTCGTGTTCTCGGCCAACGACGTCTACGAGATCGCCGAGCTGATGCGCCGCACCCGCGGCGGCACCGCCGTGGTGCTGGGCGCCCTGTCGCCCCGCACCCGCAACGCCCAGGTCGGCCTGTACCAGTCGGGCGAGGTCGACTACCTGGTGGCGACCGACGCCATCGGCATGGGGCTGAACATGGACATCGACCATGTCGCCTTCGCCCGGCTGACCAAGTTCGACGGCCGCTTCCCGCGCCGGCTGCGCGCCACCGAGATCGCCCAGATCGCCGGCCGCGCCGGGCGGCACATGGCCAACGGCACCTTCGGCACCACCGACGAGGCCGGGACGCTGGACGAGGAGCTGGTCGAGCGGGTGGAGAACCACCGCTTCGACCCGCTGCAGACGCTGATGTGGCGCAACGGCGACCTGGATTTCCGCAGCCCGCTCGGCCTGCTGCGCAGCCTGGAGCGGCGGCCGACGCGGCCGGAGCTGCGGCGCATGGCCGAGGCCGACGACCAGCTGTCGCTGGGCCTGCTGATGCGCGACGACGAGCTGGTCGGCCGCGCCCGCAACCCGGCGGCGGTGCGCCTGCTGTGGGAGGTGTGCCAGATCCCGGATTTCCGCAAGGTGCTGTCCGACGCCCATATCCGCATGCAGGGCCAGATCTTCCGCCAGCTGACCACCGGCCTGGCCGGGCGGCTGGACACCGACTGGGTGGCGGAGCAGGTGGAGAAGCTGGACCGCACCGAGGGCGACATCGACGCGCTGGTGGCCCGCATCGCCCATGTCCGGACCTGGACCTACATCGCCCATCGCGGCGCCTGGATCCCCGATCCGGGGCACTGGCAGGAGCGCACCCGCGCGGTCGAGGACCGGCTGTCCGACGCGCTGCACGAGCGGCTGACCCAGCGCTTCGTCGACCGGCGCACCGCCCTGCTGGTGCGCACCATGAAGGCCGGCGGCGAGCTCCTGGCCGCGGTGAACGCACAAGGGCAGGTGCTGGTCGAGGGCGAGCATGTCGGCAGCATCGAGGGCTTCGCCTTCTATCCCGACGCCACCATCGAGGATGACGACCTGAAGGCGATCCGCAGCGCCGCGCGGCGGGCGCTGAAGGACGAGGTCGCCGGCCGCGTCGGCAAGCTGGAGGCGGCGCCGGACGAGGACCTGGCCCTGGCCGCCGACGGCGTCATCTCCTGGCGCGGCACCGGCATCGGCCGGATCGCCGCCGGCCCGTCGCCCTTGGCCCCCTCCGTGCGGGTGCGCGACACCGATTTGCTGGACGGGGCCGGCCGCGACCGGGTGGCGGCAC
>NZ_JANX01000405.1 GCF_000767795.1 Inquilinus limosus MP06
GTGTCGAGGCCGGAGGCATAGGCGGCGTGCAGCGCCGGGTCCTGGTCGTACAGCCGGGCGACCAGGTCGGGGAAGCCGGGTGGCAGGCCAGTCGGCTTGTCCGGCAGCCAGGAGGTCACCGGCGTGGCGCCGCGCAGCACCAGCGGGATCTCCTCGGCGAAGGCGATGCCGAAGCGCCGATCGGTGGCGCCGATCAGGCCCAGCGTGCGGTTCAGCCAGCCGTCGCGGGTGCCGTCCAGCTGCGCGGCGCCGCTCTCCAGCAGGTCCTGGCCGTCGAAATGCGACCGGTCGCGATAGGGCGAGGCCACGGCGTGCAGCGGCAGGAAGCTGCCCTCTTCATACCAGTCCTTCAGCGGCGCCAGGGCGGGATGCAGGGCGAACCGCCCGTCCAGGTCGGCCATGCCGCCGTCCCGGTCGGGATCGGGCGGCACCAGCGCGGCGCGCAGCGTGCGCAGGTCGGGGTCGGCATAGGGCGGCATCGCCGCCAGCCCGTCCAGCGCCCCGCGCAGGATGATCAGCACGAAGCGCTGCTCGATCGGCGCCTTGGCCAGCAGCAGCCGGGCCGGCAGCACCGTGGCCGCGGCCGTGGCGGCGAGGCCGCCGAGAAGATGGCGTCGGGTCAGGTCCATCCTCTCACCTCCTCTGGAATTCCGGGCTCAGCAGCGCCAGGGCGATGCCCTCGCGCTGGCTGGGGGCGCCGCGCAGCACGGCCTTGGTCTGCTCCGACAAGGTGGGGCCGACCAGCGCCTCGGCGAAGGGCAGGGGCGACTGGTCGGCGACGAGGCGCGGGATCACCTGATAGCTCCATTCCAGCCGCTCCATCACCAGCTCCGGCGCCAGCCAGTCCGATTCCCGGTCCGGCCAGCCCTGCGGCGACGGCGCGTTCAGGATCTGCTGCCCCAGGCGGCGGACCCAGGCCACCGCGGGCGGGCCGACATCGCCCAGGTCGAAGGCGCGCGCCACCGAGACCACATAGTCCAGCGGCGACTTGAATTTGCGCCGCTCATGCTGCCAGGCCTCGGGGCTGTCGATCAGCGCCTCGGACACCGCGGCCAGGTCGCCGCCGGTGTCGAGATAGGTCTTCGCCAGCCGGTCGACCGCGGTCCTCGGCGGATCGTCGGCGATGAAGTGGCGGGCCAGCTGGGTGGCGATGTGCCGGGCCGTGGCCGGATGCGCCGCCAGCGCGTCCAGCGCCGCCTCGCCCTCGTCCTGGCCGCCCTCGGGATAGGTCTTGCCCAGGAAGGTCTTCGGCCCGGGCTCGTGGCCGGCGGGGCGGAAGGCGAAGACGGTGCCGGGCGGATCCTTGGCCCGGCCGGGCGTCCAGCCGGTCAGGATCATCGCCAGCGTCCGCACATCGGCCTGGGTGTAGCCGCCGTCAACGCCCAGCGTGTGCAGCTCCATCAGCTCCCGCCCCAGATTCTCGTTCAGCCCGACTCCGGCCTTCCGGCCGAACTTCGAGTTCGGCCCGACCGAGCGGGCATTGTCGAGATAGAACAGCATCGCCGGGTGCTTCACCACCGCGCCCAGCAGGTCGCGGAACTTGCCCGTCACGTAAGGGCGGATCGCCTCGTTCTCATAGGCCCCGCCGAAGGGGACGACATAGCTCTGCACATAGGCGACGGTGAAGTGGTTGGTCCAGAACTTGACCAGCCGCTCGCGGTACGGCGTGTCGCTGGTCACCGCCGCCTGGATATGCGCCACGCGGTCGCGGTCGCGCAGGGCGCGCGCCTCCTCCTGGTGCGGCTTGCGGCTGTCCTCGTCCGGCGCCGTCTGCACCGCGATCAGGATCTCCATCCCGGCTTTTGTCATCGGCATGTCGCCGGCCGGGGCGGCGGGCTGGCGGATCTGCGCCCGCAGCCAGTCCCAGGGATTGTCGGCGAGGGTTTCCAGCTGCCCGGGCCGGGCGCCGAACCCGAAGCGATTCGCGGCGATCGCCGCCTCGACGAGAGACATGGCTTCTCCGTCCCCGCTTTCGAACGGTCGGCCCCCTCCGGTCCCTGCACGGCGGGGCGGCGGGATTCCGTCGGGCGGCGTCGTTCCGGTGGGAGCGCGCCGCCGTTGCGTCCGGTTCACTGACGTGCTGATTAAGGTAAGGGCTGATCCGCAGCAGGGCGAGGGTGTCGGGCGATGGGGACGGTTGGTCGCAGGATGCGTGAGGCGCGCATTGAGACGGACGGCACCGCGGCAGCGGCGGCAGACCGGCTGCGCCTGCTCAAGGCGCTGGAGAAGAAGATCCTCTGGCTGTCCGCCTGGACGATCCACAACGCCAACCATCTGCGGCCCAACCCGGACGGGCTGAAGGTCGGCGGCCACCAGGCCTCCTCCGCCTCGCTGGTCACGGTGATGACCGCGCTGTATCTCGACGTGCTGCGGCCGCGGGACCGGGTGGCGGTGAAGCCGCATGCCAGCCCGGTGTTCCACGCCATCCAGTACCTGCTGGGCCAGCAAACCCGTGAGAATCTCGAGGCCTTCCGCTCGCTCGGCGGCGCCCAGTCCTACCCGTCGCGCACCAAGGATGCCGACGACGTCGACTTCTCAACCGGCTCGGTCGGGCTCGGCGTCGCCATGACGCTGTTCGCCTCGATCGCCCAGGACTATGTGGCGCTGAAGGAGTGGGGCCGCGGCGCCAAGGCCGGCGGCCGCATGGTGGCCCTGCTGGGCGACGCCGAGCTGGACGAGGGCAACATCTACGAGGCCCTGCTGGAGGGTTGGAAGCACGATGTCCGCAACGTCTGGTGGGTGATCGACTACAACCGCCAGAGCCTGGATTCGATCGTCACCGAGCGCCTGTTCGCCCGCATCGACAAGCTGTTCGAGAACATGGGCTGGCGGGTGGTGACGCTGAAATACGGCGGGCTGCTGGAGGCCGCGTTCAAGCGCCCGGGCGGCGACGCGCTGCGGCGCTGGATCGACGAATGCCCGAACCCGCTCTACTCGGCGCTGGTGTACCAGGGCGGCGCGGCCTGGCGCCGGCAGCTGCAGGCCGATATCGGCGGTGTCGCCGGTATCTCTGAGCTGCTGGCCGACCATGACGATGCGGCGCTGGCCGCGCTCATGACCAACCTGGCCGGCCACGACATGGAGTCGGTGCTGGATGCCTTCCGTGGCATCGCCGACGACGTGCCGACGGTGTTCATCGCCTACACCATCAAGGGCTTCGGCCTGCCCTTCGCCGGCCACAAGGACAACCATGCCGGGCTGATGAACCCCGAGCAGATGGCCGCCTTCCAGGCCAGCCAGGGCGTGCCCCAGGGGCGGGAGTGGGAGCCCTTCGCCGGCATCGACGACCTGGCCGACGAGCTGCGCGGCTTCCTGGCCGACGTGCCCTTCGCGGCCGAGGGCCGCCGCCGCTACAGCGCCGCCCGGATCCCGGTGCCTGCCGCGCTCGACGTCGCTTTGGCCGAGACCATGTCGACGCAGGAGGGCTTCGGCCGGATCATGGGCGAGCTGGCCAAGCGCGAGGACGCGCTGGCCGAGCGCGTGGTCACCACCTCGCCCGATGTGACGGTGTCGACCAATCTCGGCGGCTGGGTCAACCGCCGCGGCATCTTCGACCGCCACGGCCGCGCCGACGTGTTCAAGGAGCAGAAGGTGGTCTCGGCCCAGCGCTGGGGCATGTCGCCGGACGGGCAGCATGTCGAGCTGGGCATCGCCGAGAACAACCTGTTCATCAACCTCGCCGCGCTGGGCCTGACCCATTCGCTGTTCGGCGAGCGGCTGCTGCCGGTCGGCACCCTGTACGACCCGTTCATCGCCCGCGGCCTCGATGCGCTGAACTACGCCTGCTACCAGGATGCCCGCTTCATGCTGGTGGCGACGCCGTCCGGCCTGACCCTGGCGCCGGAGGGCGGGGCGCATCAGTCGATCGGCTCGCCGCTGATCGGCATGGCCCAGGACGGCCTGGCCAGCTTCGAGCCCGCCTATGTCGATGAGCTGGCGGCGATCATGGCCTGGGGCTTCGACTACATGCAGCGCGACAAGTCCGACCCGAAGGCCAGCGACTGGGTGCGCGACCATGACGGCGGCTCGGTCTATCTCCGCCTGTCGACCCGGCCGCTGGAGCAGCCCAAGCGCGAGATGACCGAGGATCTGCGCCAGGCGGTGATCGCCGGCGGCTACTGGCTGCGCGAGCCTGCGCCGGGCGCGTCGCTGGCGATCGTCTACACCGGCGCTGTGGCGCCGGAGGCGATCGCCGCCTTTGAGCAGGTGCTGGAGGACATCCCCGGCGCCGGACTCCTGGCCGTGACCTCGGCCGACCGCCTGAACGCCGGCTGGCATGCCGAGCTGGCGGCGGTGCGCGCCGGCCATGCGGTCGAACCCTGCCTGGCACGCCGGCTGCTGGCGCCGTTGGCGCCGGACGCGGCGCTGGTCACGGTGCTGGACGGCCATCCGGCGACCTTGTCCTGGCTGGGCGGCGTGCACGGCCACCGGGTCAAGCCGCTGGGCGTCGAGCATTTCGGCCAGTCCGGCACCATCCCGCAGCTCTACAAGACGTACGGGCTGGACGCCGACGCCATCCTCGACGCCTGCGCCGCGGCCCTGCTGGGGCGGTGAGCCGTGATCCGGTCCGAGGTGTAAGCCGCCGGGATCAGCGCCCGGCGGTGATCACATGGGCCCGCATCTGCCCGGTGACCGGGCCGGGGCCGAAGCGTGCGGCGATCGCGGCGGCGGCGGCTTCGGTCGCCTCCAACAGCCGGTCGGCGGCGCGGTCCTCGATCTCCTTCCGCATCGGCGTGCCCTGGCAATAGCCGATGGCGACGGCCATCGCATCCGGCGCCCGGCTCTGCCGCGTGACCGTCTCGGACGCCACCGACCCGAACCCCGCGGCGCGCAGCTGGGCCTCCAGCGCCGCGACGTCGTGATGGCCGTGCGGCGTGCGCGCCAGGAACAGCGGCGGGTCATCGGGGAACAGCCGCGCAACCGCGGCCACGACGACATCGGCGAATTCGTTGGCCTCGATCCGGTCCCAGACATTGAACAGGAAGCGCCCGCCCGGGTTCAGGATGCGATGCGCCTCGGCGAAGGCCCGCACCCTGTCGGGAAAGAACATCGCGCCGAACTGGCAGACAACGGCGTCGAAGGTTCCGTCCGGGAACGGCAAGGACTGGGCATCCGCCGGTCGCCACGTCACTCGCGGCGAGGAGATCACGCTCGACGCCCGGTCGAGCATCGCCTGGTTGATGTCGGTCGCATCGATTGACACGTCGTCCGGCAGGGCGGAGAGCAGCGCCCGGGTGACGATGCCGGTTCCGGCGGCGGTCTCCAGCACCCGGCCGCGCCGCAGATCCGTCAGCCGGGACGCCATGTCGCTGGCATAGGGCGCAAAGATCATCGGTCCCAGATACTGGTCGTACAGGGCGGGGATGGGGCCCTGGAAGATCCGGTCGGTCTCCATCTCGATAGCCTCCCTCTGGCTTCTTCTCGGCCTTCCTGATGACTCGACGGCGGGCGGGGCGAAAAGTCCAGCGGGAACGCAGGACGAGCCGCCCTATGTCTCCATCTCGACCCGCCCCAGCGCCTCGATCTCGATGGCGATGCGGGCGCCGGCCGCCGGCCATTGGGTCTGCACCAGGCTGCCCAGCAGCACGATCTCGCCGGCCTTCAGGCCCCGCCCGCGGCGGGCCAGCGTCCCGGCCAGCCACGCCAGAGCGTTCAGCGGATGGCCCAGCACGTCGCGGCCATGACCGCGCCCGGCCTCGGTGCCGTCGACCCACATCCGGCCGGAGAGGGCGGCCAGATCCAGGCCGCGCCAGCCGGCGACCGGCGCGCCCAGCACGCAGCCGGCCTGGAAGAAGTCGTCGGCCAGCAGGGTCGGGGCGCCCAGCGCGGCGAAATC
>NZ_JANX01000406.1 GCF_000767795.1 Inquilinus limosus MP06
TCCGCCGCGGCGGCGAGGGCCTCGGCCGCCTCGCGGCACCGGCCGGCGGTCCCGGTATCGCCCCGGGCCTCCAGCCATTCTGCGCCTCGGCGCAGCGCGGCGCATTGCACGACGCCGGTGTAGTAGTCGTGGCCGAGGCTGTCCTCCCAGATCTCGAAGCTGGGTTCGGCGTGATGCGCCAGGACGAAGTCGAGGTCGATGCGCAGCAGCCCGGCTGCCTCGTCCCGAACCTCCGGTGCCAGCACGCCATCCTCCAGGCAGCGCAGCAGGGTCAGGGCCTGCAGCGCCGACCCGTCATGCTGCGGCCGCGACCAGTTCAGCGTGTCCAGCGTGGCGTCCGGGTTGACCCGGACCTCGCCCCAGATCCGGTCACCGGCGACGCCACGCAGATCGGCCTCGGACCGGACATGCTGCACGAAATCCGGATCGACGCCCCGCTTCGCGTCGCCCCGGGCCAGCACGGCGGCGCCGGTCAGGCCGCGCAGGCCGAGGCTGAAGCGGATGTAGTCGGCGATGGCGCCGGCATCGACGGCCGGCCGGGCGCCGTCGGCCACCAGGATCCGCAGCGCGTCCATCACCAGCGCCGAATCCCGGAACCAGTGGAAGAAATAATCCGGATCGGGGTCGTAGGCGCCCATCACCGAGGATGCGACCACCGACCCCGGACGCGGCACGATGCGCTGGCGGAAGGGCGGCCGCTGCTTCACCAGATGGGTGGCGGAGACGCCGAGCGTCAGGTTGCGGGCCGAGACCGCGTACTGCCGGTCGATCCAGCCGGCAAGGGCCGCGCTATCGATGGGGTTCAAGCTTCGATCAGGCCGAGGCGGGTCTCGATCCGGTCGAGCCGCTTTTCAATCTTGTCGAAGCGCACCGAGTGTTCGGCCAGGACGACCTCGATCCGCGCGGTGTTAACCTCCAGCCGGCCGACGCGCGCGGTCAGATCGTCCAGGCGGTCGACAATGCGGTCCATGCCGGCACGGAGATGCCGGAGATGTTCGAGGACGAGGTTCTCGGTGTTCTCGTTCATGGCAACGCCAGTGTAGCAGAGTTTCCAAGAGAAGGGCGATGGGCGGGAAAGTCACCTCGCCGGTTGTCGCCATTAACCCAGATACGGGCTCTTGAAGCCGAGGGTGCGCAGGCCGCGCTGCACGTCCGGGTCGCTCATGAACAGCTTCCACAAGAGGCCGGTGCGGTGGTTCTCGATCATCACCACGATCGGGCCCTGGTCGATCGCCAGATAGGTGTCGGCCACCCAGTCCGCCTGCTCCGAGAACGCATCGACGAAGCCGAATTTGTCCCAGATCCGGTCGCCCAGATTTTCGTAGAAATGCCGCAGCGCCCGCATCGACTGCTCGGGTGTATAGGGCATGGCCGACAGGGCCGCGGTCGGGCTGATGACGCCCAGGTCGTTGTCCGGCGCATGGGCCGAATAGCCGCCCGGCGTGTCGCTGGCGGTCAGGCCCCAGCAATCCGGCCCGTAGCCCTTGAAGCCGTTCGGGTTGCGGATGCAGTGCTCGTAATTGATCAGCGTGTGCCGGCGGTTCTGCTCCCAGTAGTCGGCGTACTGGTCCTTGAGCCCACGCGGGTCGAGGCCGAGGAAGGAGTAATGGCTGAAGAACAGCGGCCCGCCATAGGGCATGCCCAGCGGCAGTTCGATGTCGTAGTAGCGGCGCTGGCTGAGGAAGTACCGGCCGACGGCGTAGCCGCGATGATAGACCTCGGCGTCGATGGCGTAGCGCGGCGAGGCAGCGGCCATGACGTAGGCGATCAGGCACTCGTTCCAGCCGCGGATCTCGTGGCCCAGGCCCCAGCCGTTGTTAGCACCCCAATGCCAGAACAGCACGTTCAGCCCGCCGCGCGTGTACCAGTTCCACTCGGTCTCGTTCCACAGCCAGCCGATATGGTTGCGCAGCTCGGTCTCGGCGGCGGTGTCGCGGTCGAAATAGCGCCGGGCGGTCAGCAGCCCCTGGAACAGGAAGGCGGTCTCGACCAGGTCGCCGCCATCGTCCTTGCGGCTGAACGAGACGGTGGCCCCGGTGCGGCCGTCGAGGAAATGCGGGAACACGCCGTGATGCGAGGTCGTGTGCTCGAGATGGCGCACGATGGTCATCAGCCGCTCGACCGCCGCGGCGCGCTCGATCCAGCCGCGCTCGGCGGCGACGATGATGGCCATGATGCCGAAGCCGGAGCCGCCGGTGGTCACCCAGTCGTTCGGCGCCTTGCCGGCCCGGTCGGTGCGGTCGGGAATCATGCCGCTGACCGGATGCGCCGCCTCCCAGAAGAACCGGAAGGTCTGGCGCTGCACCAGGTCGAGCAGGGCGTTGTCCGACAGCGCCGCCGCTCCCTTTTTCGGAGCGCGGCGGGTCGCAGGCCGTTTGGTCATTCCATCGGGTCTCGGTGGTGGAGCAGGGGGGCGAAGCCGGCGGAGGAGGGGATGGCCCGCCGCGGCGGCCGGCCGATCGGGATGCGGCGCTCGCCCGTGACCTCGTCGGTCAGGTGCAGCCGCAGGACCCGGGTGTAGAAGCCGTTCTTGACCTCGCGCCGGGCGATGGTGATCACCGCCGTCCCCGGCAGCTCGTGCTCGAAGATCGACATCGCGGTCTTACGCCGCTCCTCGTCCAGGGCGTCGACCATCTCGTCGATGAACACCCATTGCGGCTTGTGCAGCAGCAGCCGCGCGAAGGTCATCGTCTGCAGCTCGTCGCTGGTCAGCTCCTTGTCCCAGTTCTTCACCTGGTCGAGCGAGATCTCATGATGCCCCATCTCGGTGCGCCGCAGCGCGGCGCAGATCTCGTCATCGGTGAAGCTGGACGAATCCATCGGGTAGGTCAGAGCGTCGCGCAGAGGGCCTGGCGGCAGGTAGGGACGCTGCGGCAGGAACATGGTGCTGGCCTGCGGCGGCATCACGATGCGGCCGGTGCCCCAGGGCCACAGCCCGGCGAAGGCGCGGAACAGCGTGCTCTTGCCGCCGCCGGTGCGGCCGACGATCAGCACGCGCTCGCCCGGCTTGATCTCGACCTGCTCGTCGTCCAGGACCGCCAGGCCGCCGGCCGACAGCACGCCCAGCTTCTCGAAGCCCAGCGCCTCGCCGCTGCCCTCGGCGATCTCGATCTTGCGCGGCTCGCCGTTCAGGTTCTCCAGCGTCACCAGCGTCTCGCGGAAGCTCATGACGCGCAGCAGCGTCGCCCGCCAGTCGGCCAGGTTGCTGAAATTGTCGACGAACCAGCGCAGGGCCTGCTGCACCTGGACGAAGGCGCCGACCGCCACCATCAGCTCGCCGAAGGTCAGGTCGCCGCCGAAATAGCCGGGGGAGGCGACCAGGATCGGGGCGACGATGGTGAACCAGCCATAGCCGGCGGTGATCCAGGTCAGGTTGGTGACGGCGCGGACATAGCGCAGCATCACCGCGACGATGCGGTCCAGGTCGGTGTCCAGCCGCCGCCGCTCATCCGACTCGCCGCTGTCGAGGGTGATGCCGTCGACATGCTCGTTGACGCGGACCAGGGCAGCGCGCAGATCGGCCTCGCGGGCATAGCGCTCGGCGTTGATGTTGATCAGCGGCTTGCCGACGCGCCAGCTGATCCAGGAAGCCAGGGCGGCGTAGAGCAGGGCGCACCAGACCATATAGCCCGGGATCTGCAGCGCCATGCCGTCGATCCTGAGGACGATGCCCTGGGACAAGATCCACAGCACGCCGACGAAGCTGCCCAGCAGCAGGGTCGCCTGCAGCAGGCCGATGCCGAGATCAGTCGACAGCTCGGTCAGGTGCCGTGTGTCCTCATGGATGCGCTGGTCCGGATTCTCGCCGATCTCGCCGGCGCCGGCCAAGCGGAAGGCGCGCTTCGGCTTCAGCCATTCGGTGAACAGGTCGCGGGTCAGCCCGGCCCGCAGCCGCACCTTCAGCGTCTGGTTCAGCCAGGCCTGGGCGACGTTGAGGGTCAGCAGCACGCCGGCGATGAAGACGAAGACGATCAGCTGGTGGAAGAAGCCGCCCAGGCTCTTCTGCGCCAGCGCGTCATAGAAGGGCTGATTCCATGCGTTCAGCCGGATCTGCGCCGCCGCGGTCAGGCCGATGACGACAACGACGCCGGCAACGAGAACGAGGATCCGCTTCCAATCCGGTGATGCTTTCAGCGTCCGGAACAGGGTCAGGAGCTGAGAAGGAAGACTCTGGCTGACGATCGAATGCTCTTGACCAGCAGCCGTGTTCGACGCCTCGGGCGCCTGTGCCATTGAACCTGTCCGATCCCTACCGCGTCTCGCGCTCCCATTCGGGATGCCTGTGTCGATCATACTCACACAGTCGAGATCGGTCGTGCACCGAATTGAAATGCCAGGTTTCGTGCGGGTTTCCGCGCCCATCACGCCCCCCGTTCCGCTTCGCTGGCGCGGGGAGGGCCGAAGACTCGGCGGCAAAGGCGCCGGGAAACAGCCAAAAATCGTCCGGCATCGAGGCGTACCGAAGCGGCAGAAGAAATCGCTATCCACCCCTTCACATCGACAATCATGCCGCTCTTTATGATTCGCATCGTAGAAATAATATGACCGTTACACTGGATGATGGATGATGAACTCCGAGTGAATTCAATAGAAGCGTAGCACGGAGTCCGGGGCAATCCTCCATCAATATCGGATGAAGCCGGCGAAACGAGGGCAGGGCTGCCATATTGTGGGGTATCGTGGGATTCCAGCCACAGCGATAACCGCCCCGCCTCGTCATGCGGCGACGCGGCGCGGGCGGGCTGTGGGCTGGGAAGATGAAGGACCGTTTCCATGCTGTGATGGAAGCATGGGCGGCGGATCCGGGCTGTGACTGCCGTAACAGCCCGGTATGTCGCGGCTGCTCAGAAGGCGACGCGATCGCCGCCCTTCAGCTCCAGGATCTCGCGGGCCTCGTCGGGCGAGGCGATCTCGAGGCCCAACCCCTCGATGATCTGGCGGGCCAGCCGTACCTGCTGCGCGTTCGATTCCGCCAGCCTGCCGGGACCGGCCCAGAGCGAATCCTCGAGCCCGACCCGGACATTGCCGCCCATCGCCGCCGCCATCGCTGCGATCGGCAGCTGGTTGCGCCCGGCGCCCAGCACCGACCACTGGTACTGGTCGCCGAACAGCCGGTCGGCGGTGCGCTTCATATGCGCCACGTCCTCCGGATGCGGGCCGATGCCGCCGAGAATGCCGAACACCGTCTGGACGAACAGCGGCGGCTTCACGAGCCCGCGCTCCAGGAAATGGTGCAGGTTGTAGAGGTGGGCGGTGTCGTAGCACTCGAACTCGAAACGGATGCCGTCATCGCTCAGCGTCCGCAGGATGAACTCGATATCCTTGAAGCTGTTGCGGAACACCAGGTCGCGCGAGGCCTCCAGCGCCTCCGGCTCCCAGGCGTGCTTGAACTCCTTGAACCGGTTGAGCATCGGGAACAGGCCGAAATTCATCGACCCCATGTTCAGCGACGCCACCTCCGGCTTGAAGGTCTGGGCCGGCAGGATGCGCTCCTCGACCCGCATCCAGGGGGCGCCACCGGTGGTGAGGTTTACCACGCAGTCCGAGCGCTGCTTGATCACCTTGAGGAAGGGCTCGAAGGCCTGCGGAGTCTGGTCGGGCTTGCCGGTCTGCGGGTCGCGGGCGTGCAGGTGGACGATGGCGGCCCCGGCCTCGGCCGCGCCGATCGCCGCCTCCGCGATCTCCTCGGCGGTCACCGGCAGGTGCGGCGACATCGACGGGGTGTGGATCGCCCCGGTGACGGCGCAGGTGATGACGATCTTGCGGCTCTTGGCCATCAGGCTGTCCTCTGGTTCAGGATTCGGTCGGGGCGGCGGGCTGCGCCGCCTT
>NZ_JANX01000407.1 GCF_000767795.1 Inquilinus limosus MP06
TTTTGTCGAGGCCTGGCCCGCCCTCACCCGGTCGTCCTGCGGACGCCCGACCTCTCCCGCCACGCGGGAGAGGCACAAAAAGGGGTCCGCGCCGTCATCAAATGGCCCCGGCGGTGCGCATCGCGGCGATGGCATCGGCGTCGTAGCCGACCGAGGCCAGGATCTCGTCGGTGTGCTCGCCCAGCAGCGGCGAGCGGTCGACCGGCACGTCGTTGTCGGAGAGCCGGATCGGCGAGGCGACCTGGACGTAGTTGCCGCGCTCCGGATGCGGCACCTCGACCAGCATGCCGCGGTCATACATCGAGCGGTCCTCGATCAGGTCCTTCATGCTGAGGATCGGGCCGCAGGGCACGTCGATCTCGTTCAGCGCCTGCATCACCTCGATCTTGCTGCGCTGGCTGGTCCAGCCCTGGATGATGCCGAAGCATTCATCGAGATGGGACAGCCGCGCCTCCGGCGTGGCGAAGGCCGGGTCCTCGATCAGCTCCTCGCGGCCGATCAGCCGCATCAGCGGCGCCCAGCCCTGGGGCTGGATGATGACGTAGGCATAGTCGTTCTCGCCGCCCGGGGCGCAGCGCAGCGCCTGGCCCGGTTGGCCGCCGCCCGAGGCGTTGCCGGAGCGCGGCACGGCGTCGCCGAACTCCTTGTTCGGGTATTCCCGCAGCGGCCCGTGCACCAGGCGCTGCTGGTCGCGCATCTTCACGCGGACGAGGTTGAGGACGCAGTCCTGCATCGCCACCTCGACCCGCTGGCCACGGCCGGTCTGGGTCCGCTGCAGCAGCGCCGCCAGCACGCCGGCGACCAGATGCATGCCGGTGCCGCTGTCGCCGATCTGGGCCCCGGTCGAGGTCGGCGGGCCGTCATGCCAGCCGGTGGTGCTCATCGACCCGCCCATGGCCTGGGCCACGGTCTCATAGGCCTTGCAGTCGACATAGGGGCCGGGGCCGAAGCCCTTGACCGAGGCGTAGATCACCCGTGGGTTGATCTTCTGGATCTTGTCCCAGGGGAAGCCCTGGCGGTCGAGCACGCCGGGGCCGAAATTCTCGATCAGCACGTCCGACTGCTCGAGCAGCTTGATGAAGGCCTCCTGCCCCTGCGGCGACTTCATGTTGATGGTGATGCTGCGCTTGTTGCTGTTCAGCATCGTGAAGTAGAGGCTGTCGACATTCGACTTGTCGCGCAGCTGCGACCGGGTGATGTCGCCGCGGCCGGGCATCTCCACCTTGATCACATCGGCCCCGAACCACGCCAGGATCTGCGTCGCCGAGGGTCCCGACTGGACATGGGTCATGTCGAGAACGCGCACCCCATCCAGGGCCTTGCCCATGGTCTCTCTCCCTATCTGTGCCGGTGGCAGGACGGGGCGCGGGCGGCTGTTCTGGTGCAGCCCGCGCCCGCGGCCGCTTACTTGTACATGGTCTGGTTCATGGTCCCCGGGGCGTAGGCGTCGGGGTCGATCCACACATTGATCAGTGACGGCTTGCCGGAGTCCCGCGCCCGCTCCAGCGCCGGGCGGATCTGGCTGGCCTCGTACACCTCCTCGCCGTAGCCGCCGAGCATCTGGGCGAATTTGGAGTAGTGCACGTCGCCCAGCTTGTTGCCGACATTGCCCTTCTCCGGCCCGTATTTCTGGATCTGGCCGTAGCGGATCTGGTTCATGTGCGAGTTGTTGCCGACCACGCCGATGAAGGGCAGGTCGAACCGCACCATGGTCTCGAAGTCCCAGCCGGTCAGGCTGAAGGTGCCGTCGCCGAACAGGCAGAGCACCTCCTTCTCCGGCTGGGCGATCTTCGATGCCATGGCGAAGGGCACGCCGACGCCGAGGGTGCCGAGCGGGCCCGGATCCATCCAGTGGCCCGGGGCCCGCGGCTTGACCACGCCGCCCGAGAAGGTGACGACGTCGCCGCCGTCGCCGATATAGACGGTGTTGTCGGTCAGGAACTCGTTCAGCTCATAGGCCAGGCGCAGCGGATGGATCGGCGAGGCGTCGGAGCGCAGCTTCGGCAGCCGCGCCGCCTCCATCTTCGCCTCCTCGGCCCGCAGCTCCTCCAGCCAGGGCTCGCGGCCCTTGGCGCCGTTGTCGACCCGGCCGGAGACGGCCTGGGTGACGGCGGCGAAGATGGCGCCGCAATCGCCGACCAGGCCGAGCGAGACGTCCCGGTTCTTGCCGACGGTGCGGTAGTCGAGGTCGATCTGCACCACCGTGGCGTTGCGGCCCAGCCGCTTGCCGTAGCCCATGCGGAAGTCGAAGGGCGTGCCGACGATCAGGATCACATCGGCATTGTCGAAGGCGTAGCGCCGGGTCTGCTGGAAATGGTGCGGGTCGCCCGGCGGCAGCGTGCCGCGGCCGGCGCCGTTCATGAAGGCCGGGATGTTCAGGGTGCGGACGAAATTGATCGCGTCGTCGGCCGCGCGGCAGGTCCAGACCTGCTGCCCCAGCAGCACGCAGGGCTTCCTGGCATGGACCAGGATGTCGGCCAGCTTCTCGATGTCGCGCGGGTCGCCGATGCTCTTGGTCGACCAGCGGTAATGGCCGGCCTCGGGCAGCCGGGCCTTCTTGACCGGCACATGGCCGTCCAGGATGTCGCGACCGATCTCGAGATAGACCGGGCCTGGGGCGCCGGCGAAGGCCTCGCGGAACGCCATCGAGCACATGTCGGCGACGCGCTCCGTGGTCACCACATTGGCCGCGAACTTGGTGATCGACTTCATCATATCGACATGCGGCAGGTCCTGCAGCGACCCCATCTTGTGCTGGTCGAGGGCACCCTGGCCGCCGATCAGCAGGAACGGGCTCTCGGCGCGGAAGGCGTTGGCGACGCCGGTGATGGCGTCGGTCGTGCCTGGGCCGGCGGTGACCACGGCACAGCCGGGCTTGCCGGTGACGCGGGCATAGCCGTCGGCGGCATGGGCCGCCACCTGCTCGTGCCGGACGTCGATGATGCGGATGTCTTCGTCCAGGCAGCCGTCATAGATGTCGATGATATGGCCGCCGCACAGCGTGAAGATGGTGTCGATGCCCTCGGCCTTGAGCGCCTTGGCCACGAGGTGACCGCCGGAGATGACCTCCTCCGTCGCGGCCGCTTCCTTCACTGCAGTATCGGGCATGATCGCTTCCTCCTCACCTCTTGCTCGGGATGCGCGGCATCGCGCGGCGCCGGGCGGTCATTCGAAGCCGGTCCCGTGCCGCTCGACCGACCGCGACAGGTCGAGGGCGTGGTTGCGGACCAGCGTCTCGGCGAGATCCCCGTCGCGCCGCGCCAGGGCCTCGACGATGGCGGCGTGGTCCGCCACCGACCGCTCGGCCCGCTCCGGCCGGCCGATCAGGGACCAGCGGATGGCGCGGATGTGCAGGAACAGGGTCTCGGTCATCTCGGTGATCAGGGCGCAGCCGCCGAGACGGATCAGCGCCTGATGGAAATCGATGTTGGCGGCGGCGAACCGATCGGGCGAGTCCGCCTCCGCCGCCTGGCCGGCGATCATGGCGCGCAGTTCCTCGACCCCGGCCGGGCCGGCCTGCTCGGCCGCCAGGCGGGCGGCCATGCCCTCCAGCGCGGCCCAGACCACGATCAGCTCGCGGATCTCGTCCCGGGTCTTGCGCACCACGAAGACGCCGCGCCGCGGCATCGACCGGACGAGACCCTCCTGCTCCAGCAGCGCGATGGCCTCGCGCACCGGGGTCCGGCTGATGCCCAGCGCCTCGCACAGCTGCCGCTCGTCGATCCGGATCGGGCGGCTGTGGCCGTAGATGTTCATGCGCACGATGGCGTCGCGCAGGGCCTGGTAGGCCTTGGCCTTGTAGCTGGCCTTGGCGGCCAGCGGCGCGACATCGAGCGTCACCCCATCCACCAGCATCGGCGTTCCGTCCCAGAGCGTGCGACCGGCCGCGAAGGCTCTTTGGTCGACTGAATTCAGAATTTTGTATACCAGAAGAATCGGTCCGGCAAGCCGAGAAAGCGGATGTGATCGTCTTTTTACTTGGGATTCTTCGAAACTTTATGCTGCACCGCAAAAAATGGCCGCACCACGGTGTGGCACGGCCCAGTCGGGAGGAAACTTGTGGGGTGGAGACCTGTTCTTCGCCCCCTCCATTGTCATCCTCGGGCTTGACCCGAGGATCCAGGGGCTTTCAAGAGCCGTTCTCGGTGGCCCTGGATTGCCGGGTCAAGCCCGGCAATGACAATAAGGGGACGAGCCTTCCCCTTACGCAGCCAGGCTCTTGGCCACGTCCTCGCACATCTTCTTGGCGTCGCCGAAGAGCATGAGGGTGTTGTCGCGGAAGAACAGCTCGTTCTCGACGCCGGCATAGCCGGACGCCATCGACCGCTTCACGAACAGCACCGTCTTGGCGTTCTCCACGTCCAGGATCGGCATGCCGTAGATCGGGCTCGCCGGGTCGGATTTCGCCGCCGGGTTGGTCACGTCGTTCGCCCCGATCACGAAGGCCACGTCCGCCTGCGCGAAGTCCCGGTTGATCTCCTCCAGCTCGAACACCTCGTCGTAAGGGACATTGGCTTCGGCCAAGAGCACGTTCATGTGCCCGGGCATGCGCCCCGCCACCGGGTGGATGGCGTAGCGCACCTCCACCCCCTCCTTCTTCAGGAGATCCGACATCTCCCGCAGCGCGTGCTGCGCCTGCGCCACCGCCATGCCGTAGCCCGGCACGATGATCACCGACCGCGCGTTCTTCATCACGAAGGCCGCATCCTCCGCCGACCCCTGCTTCACCGCACGGTCGCCGGCGGCGCCGCCGGCCGCGGCTGCGTTGGCTTCACCGCCGAAGCCGCCCAGGATCACGTTGATGATCGACCGGTTCATCCCCTTGCACATGATGTAGCTGAGGATGGCGCCCGACGACCCGACCAACGCACCCGTGACGATCAGAAGGTTGTTCTGCAGGGTGAAGCCGATGCCCGCCGCCGCCCAGCCGGAGTAGCTGTTCAGCATCGACACCACCACCGGCATGTCCGCACCGCCGATCGGCAGGATCAGCAGGAAGCCCAAGGCCAGGGCGACCAGGATCAGCAGCAGGAACGCCGCCCCGGACTGCCCGGCGCACATCCACACGATCAGCAGGATGATGACGATGCCCAAGGCTGCGTTCAGCGGGTGCTGCATCGGGAACACCAGCGGCTTGCCCGAGACCAGGCCCTGCAGCTTGGCGAAGGCGACCAAGGAGCCGGTGAAGGTGATCGCCCCGATCGCCGCCCCCAGCGCCATCTCGATCAGGCTGCCGACATGGATCGCCCCCGGCGTGCCGATATTGTAGGCCGCGGGGTCGAGGAACGCCGCCGCCGCCACGCACACCGCCGCCAGGCCGACCAGGCTGTGGAACGCCGCCACCAGCTGCGGCAGCGCCGTCATCTGGATCCGCTGCGCCACCACATAGCCGATGCCGCCGCCGATCGCGATCGCCGGCACGATCAGCCAGTAGTTCCGCACCTGCGGCAGCAGCACCAGCGTCGTCGCCACCGCGATCGCCATGCCGGCGATCCCGTACCAGTTCCCCTGCCGGCTCGTCTCCGGGCTCGACAGGCCCCGCAGCGCCATGATGAAGCACACCGCCGCCACCAGATACGCCAGCACCGCCAGGCTCGTCATCGCGATCCCCTCGCCTTCGTCTCTTGGATTGTCGCCTGAACGGGCTGTCTCAGCCCTTCTTCCGGTACATCGCCAGCATGCGGCGGGTGACCAGGAAGCCCCCGAAGATGTTCACCGAGGCCAGCAGCACCGCCAGCGCCCCCAGCACGCTCGACGCCCCGATCACCGCAGGGCCCGCCGCGATCAGGGCCCCCACCACGATCACCGA